>JAFROA010000091.1 GCA_017429885.1 Bacteroidales bacterium
ATGAGATCTCCCAGGAAGTCCTCTCGCAGATTGACCTTCTGGCCGACACGGCCAATGAGTTCTCCACATTCGCGAAACTCTACACAGAGGAACCTGTCGAGATTGATCTTGACAAGATGCTCAAGGAGCAGATAGATCTCTTTGACAGCAGGGAGGACATCAACTTCTCTTACATGGGTCTTGAAGGCGCTAAGGCGGTAGGGCCAAAGCCTCAGCTCACCCGGGTGTTCGTCAACCTCATCAGCAACTCTGTCCAGGCCATAGAGAACGCCCGTGGAGAAGTTCTCGATAAAGGGGAGCAACCTCCTAAGGGACAGATATTAGTGTCTCTCAGGCTCTCTAACAAGGAAGGCTTCTACGACATCGTGTTCGAGGACAATGGGCCAGGAGTCAGTGACGAGAACCGCTCCAGGCTATTCACCCCGAACTTCACGACAAAAAGTAACGGCACAGGACTGGGATTGTCCATATGCCGTAACATAGTCGAGAAGTGCAATGGGGAGATATTCTACTCCAAGTCATTCTCCCTCAAGGGGGCATGCTTCACCGTAAGATACCCCAGGAACTGATCAGAGTTCCGTGGAGAACTCTTCCGGAGACTTCCTGACGGAATGCCTCTCCGAAGGCTCCGCATGAGATGAAGGATGCCCTATGGCGAAAAGAGAGGAGATCTCGTAACCTTCCGTCTCAGGGAAAGCCTCCCTCACCTTGGCGGGATTGAAAGAACCCACCCATGTGCAACCGAGATTCAGGTCGGCGGCGGCGAGGATGATGTGTGTCCCCACTATGGAGGCGTCAGTCTCAGCCCAATTGAAACCGTCACAAGCCCTGGTCGCCGCATCGGGGCTCCTGTAGCCGACCATGATCACGACCGGAGCGTCGAACATGGTGTGGATGGGACGGATGCGGGAGAGCGCCTCCTCACTTGTCAGAGCCCAGACATGGACCGGCTGCTGGTTCTTGGCGCTCGGCGCCAAACGGGCGGCCTCCAGGATCTTGGCCAGCTTGACCGAAGAGACAGGATGATGATTGAAGGACCTGCAGGAGAATCGTTTAGCGGCCAGCTCCAGAAAAGCGTTGGATCCATGATGTTTGTCTATACGGTACTGAACGTCGGCGAAAGCGGCGCGGTGATGGATTCTGGATATGTCTCCCAGACGGCTGAGTATTCTTTTCTTCATGATTATAAATGATCTTTTCTCTGCAATATAACAAAAAAACAGGAAAATAAAAGCTATCTTTATGTCCACATAACCATAACCAATCATGAAAACGGGCACAATCACATTAATCGCGGCGGCACTTACCGCATGCCTTCTCTGCTCATGCGAGAAGAAGCCTCTGACTATGAGGCTTTTGTACTGGAACATCCAGAACGGGATGTGGGATGGCCAAAATGACAATTACGACCGCTTCGTTAATTTCGTCAAGGCCCAGGACCCCGACATCTGCGTCTGGTGCGAGGCCCAAAGCATCTGGCTGACCGACTCCGACAAGGCCATGCCGAAAGAAGACCGCTACCTGGTGGAAGGCTGGGGCGAACTCGCTGCCCGTTACGGCCACAAATACTGGGGAATCGGTGGCTACAGGGACAACTATCCTCAGGTCATAACGTCCAAATATCCAATCACCTACATTGACAAGATCACCGGTGAGGAACCCGACAGGATCGTAGCGCACGGGGCCGGCTGGGCCACGGTCGAGGTAAACGGGAAAACGGTCAACATCGTCACCCTCCACACTTGGCCACAAGCATACGCCCCTGGAGTAGAGGACAGGGAGGCCTCCAAGGCCGATCACGGGGGCGACAAGTACAGGGCGATGGAAATGAAATATATTTGCGAGCATACTATCGGCACTGTCCAGGAGGCTAAAGACCAGTTCTGGATGATGATGGGAGATTTCAACTCCCGGTCAAGGGTGGATAACGACAAGTATAACTACCCCGATGACGACCCCAGGCTTCTCGTGCACGATTATATCCGTGAGAACACTCCCTACATCGATGTTATCAAGGAGAAATACCCGGATGAGTTCAAGCCCAGCGTGGGCAGCAAGAGTTCCCGTATCGACTTCGTGTATTGCACAAAACCACTTTTCGACAGGGTCACCTTCGCCGACATCATTTGGGACGAGTACACCACACCGATCCGTGATCCACAGAACCTGTCCAACTTCTGGCGGCCATCAGATCACCTGCCCATCATGATTGACTTTAATATGAAATAATTGATTATGAAAAAGTTTCTATTCCTACTGGTGGCCCTTTGCATCATTTCGTCAATTGATGCTGACGCCGCAAAGAAAAAGGCCAGACATGTTGTCATGATCGGAATCGACGGCTGGGCTTCCGAGGCTGTCAGGATGGCACCGGCGGCAGACCTCCCGAACATCCACTACCTTATGGAGAACGGCAGCTGGACTCTCGCCAAACGTTCAGTCATGCCTTCAGCCTCTGCGATCAACTGGACATCAATGTTCAACGGGCTTCCGACTGAGATGCACGGATTCGACAAATGGAACTCCACCAGAGGCACCATCCCCTCTACTTCTGATAATGGGAACGGCATTCCTCCGACAATATTCACGATCCTGCGCCAGCAAAGGCCTTCCGCCGAGATCGGATGTGTCTACGACTGGGACTGCATAGGCATCCTCGCTGACTCTCTCGCGTTGGATTACAACTATTTCATCAAAACCTACAGGGGCAAAGAGACCCTTATCCCCACGGAGGAATACACAAAACTGGCGGTGAACTACATAAAGGAGAAGAAGCCTGATTTCTTCACCTTCTACTATGGTGTCCAGGACAACGTGGGACACCAGTACGGATGGTACAGCCCCGAATACATGGAATGCCAGAAGGAAATCGACAAGGGCATAGGAATAATCATCCAGGCCCTTAAGGACGCTGGAATATTCGAAGACACGATCATCATCATTTCCTCAGACCATGGCGGCAAAGACAAGGGACATGGAGGATTCACGATGCAAGAACTCGAGACCCCTTTCATTGTCTTCGGAAAGAAGGTGAAGAAAGGATTTGAGTTCCCCGAGCCGATGATGCAGTATGACACTGCCGCGACTATCGCCTACATTCTCGGCCTCCAGATCCCCGACGACTGGAGGGGGAAGCCCATGAAGCAGATATTCAAGTAGTTCCGAGGGATTACGGGCAGGTGGTCAGCGAGTTTCCGCACAGCCAGTCGGAATCCAGCCAGCCGGAAAGCTTGCCCCATTTGACCTTGACCCAGGAGCCGTCAGAATTCACGTCGAGAGGATTAACGATAGCTTCTTGCTGTTCTATCGTGCCGACAACATTGGAACCCTCGGAAGGAGACTCATACAATGCCACCTTCTCGCCTCCATAGTTTCGAAGCCCAGCACCTATCACTGAATAGTGTATCCATGCCTGCGTGTCATCTTCGGTGAGAACGATCTCATCATCCATGCCTATCACCGTCTCACCGAGAATTCTCCACCATCCGTCAAGCGGGTCACAGACAGTCATCATGTAGCACTCATCCGGATCCAATTTCATG
>JAFROA010000092.1 GCA_017429885.1 Bacteroidales bacterium
AGTTCCAACCACCTGGTCTCCAAGGAGTCCAATATTTTAGACACTTCAGAGAAACGAGTACTTGCCGCTTGCAATTCGGCCACATCGGTCAGACCACCGCTAAGCTTTGCCTCCAATTCGGCCTTCTCGGCTGTCAGAGCCTCAATATCTTTCTCCAACTTTTCCAATTCCCTCTGCTCCTTGTAGGTCAGCTTACGGACGCCGGTGGAAGTGCCGGAACTGTCTGTTGGAGTGCCGCCAACGTGGCCATTCTCCCGGGCAGGGCGGGATGCCAAAGAAGACCTTGGGGCAGCTCCAGAGGACTTTGAGCGCATTCGCTCTGATTCCCGATACTGGCTGTAACTACCGACAAAGTCCTTGATCGCCCCGTCATTTTGGAATATGAGAATATGATCCACAAGACGATCCAGGAAATGCCTGTCGTGCGACACGATGATCAGTGTTCCCTTATAGTCCTTAAGGTATTCCTCAAGCACATTAAGAGTGACGATGTCGAGGTCGTTAGTCGGCTCGTCCATCACCAGGAGATTGGGCTGCCGCATCAAGATGGTAAGAAGGTAGAGACGGCGTTTCTCACCGCCAGACAACTTGCGGATCTTGTTGTTCAGCATATCATGAGGGAACATAAAGCGTCCCAATAGATGGGTGTCATTAACTGTTTCTAAGACAGTTTGTTCCTCATCAAATGACATTCCCTCTTGGCGATAATATCCAATATTCAGAGACTCTCCCCTGGAGATTGTTCCGGTGACTTCGAAAGGGAATCCGGCTCCAACATTACCTGTGAGCAGATTAATGAATGTGGTCTTGCCGGTTCCATTGCCTCCTACAATTCCCACCCTCTCATACCGTTGGAAATTGTAAGTGAAGCCCTTGAGCAACGTCTTGCCGCCGAGGCTGATTCCCAGATTCTCACAGTTTATGATCTTAGTGCCCAACCTTGTGGCTTGACCCATCTCGTCGAGATTCAACTGATTTGTCTTGTAAACCTGGCCAGCCCTGTCCCGGAGTTCATAGAAAGCGTTTTTCCGGGATTTGGATTTACCGGTACGGGCACATGGGCTCGCATGCATCCACTCCAACTCGCGACGAAGGATGTTCCTGACCCTGTCAGTCTCAGCATTGTAATTGTCGATTCTCTCCTGACGCTTCTCAAGATAGTTCTCATAGTCCCCTTTATAGATGAAGACCTGCCCCCTGTCGAGCTCCATGACAATGTTGGCCACGCTGTCCAGGAAATACCTGTCATGGGTAACCATCAAGAGAGTGCACCTGGCATGGGAAAGATAGTTCTCCAGAAACTCAATCGCATCGATGTCGAGATGGTTTGTAGGCTCATCCATGATGAAGAAGTCGGCCTCACTCGCCAGCATGACAATGATGGCGACCCTCTTGACCTCGCCTCCGGACAGATCACTCATCTTCCTTTGGGGATCCACCATGCCGAAGGATGAGAGCAACTGCCTGATGCGTTGCTCATAATCAGCGACATGCTCAGGGTCAAGATGTTCCAT
>JAFROA010000093.1 GCA_017429885.1 Bacteroidales bacterium
CAGCCGAAATCGCTACTTTGACCATCACCTGGTCGCCGGCGGCAGTCTTGAAACATGCCCTGCCGAATTTGACGGAACCGAATTCATCTTCTTTTACCGGGATGATCTCGAGCGACTCGAAAGGCTTGTCGAAGACGGCATAGAAGAATAGCTTCTGGTTCTTCGCCCAGCCATGGGAGAAACGATAGCCCGAGACAGTGTTGTTGTCAATAATCTCAATCCCGGTGTCGTATGCCGAGTCCCAGCAGCCCCCATTCTGGAGGTCAATAACGACAGCCGCCTCGTCAGAAGCAGGGAAAGTGTAACGACTCAACCCGACCCTGCATGTTGATGTCATCTCCGCAGTGATCCCGTAACGGGTCAGGGGAACACTGTAATATCCAGGCCGGGCTATCTCCTTTGACCTGTCGGCATATGACCAAAGACCGGAAGTCTGGTCATCTTCAACGCCTCTGGAATACTTGACATCACCTATTACCGGCATCAAGGTCACGTCGAACAGGTCACCTATTCCTGTCCCGCTCAAATGCGTGTGGGAAAATCCTATTACTGTCTGGTCGCTGTCGTGGTAGCCTGAGCACCAATCCCAGCTCTGGGGAATGCTGGTGGGACCAAGTTGGACCGCCCCGAAGGGGACGCTCGCCCCAACAAACACATGTCCGTGTCCTCCAGAACCGATCTTGACATTGACATATTGTGTCAGATCTTCCTCCGAGGCGGAAGAGACGGTGCAAGCGCAGGCAAATAACATGATAGAAACAATTGCCGCGGCGACTGGGACTGCTTTGAGTTTCATATAAGTCAGTATTATTGTGAATCGCTAATTTAAGAAAAATAATTATATTTGTTTTTCACGAAACAATCATTCGCCATGAGTTTTTTCACATTCCCCGGCCAGCAAGAGCATAGGAAGTTCAACTACAGGCCGATATACTACGACAAGGACGAAGAGGAGCGCCGCCAGGTGTTCGGCAAGGTCGACGGCAGGCTTGACGCCGAGAAAGCCAAGGAGAAGGAGAACGGCGAATATAAGGCCGGATCCTACATCCGCGGGGCCTTCAGGGATGGCAATTACGCAAAGAGGGATGACACCGCCACAGCTGCCCAGAAGATCATTGGCATTGTGGGGTTGATCCTTCTCGCCGTCGTCTTGATTTATCTTTGCAAATTCTATCTCCTGCTGTAGGATGGAACTGAGGATTCTTCCTGGGAATATAGCTAATATGATCGCCGCGGGGGAGGTTGTCCAGAGACCGGCCTCCGTGGTCAAGGAACTGATGGAGAATTCCATCGATGCGGGTGCGAAACAGGTCAACGTTGTGATTGGAGACTCTGGTCGTACCCTGATCCAAGTGATAGATGATGGCTCCGGCATGACTCCGGACGATGCTGTCCTGTGTTTTGAGCGTCACGCCACCTCTAAGATAGCCACAGCTGAGGATCTTCAGGAAATCATGACTTACGGTTTCCGAGGGGAGGCTCTGGCCTCAATAGCGGCGGTGGCTGAAGTCACCTTGAAGACCAGGACTGCCGAAAACGAGACGGGCTGCCAAGTCGAGATGGCAGGATCGAAGCATGTCTCCACTTCTGAGGTATCCACACCAGTGGGAACAAACATCTCAGTCAGGAATCTATTCTACAATATTCCCGCGCGAAGGAAATTCCTCAAGTCGGACAATGTGGAGCTCAAGCATATCACTGAGGAGTTCACTAAAGTCGCCCTGACCCGTCCTGACACGGGATTCTCACTGTCACACAACGGAAGGGACATCTTCGTCCTCAGACCGGCCAAATCCTTGAAATACAGGATTATGGACTTGCTCGGCACCTCTGTCGCCGGCGATTTGGTGGATCTTGCCGCTGACACTTCCATGGTGAGCCTTCGAGGTTTTGCCGGCAGGCCGGACACGGCCCGGAAGACTCTCGGCAACCAGTTCTTCTTTGTCAACGGGCGTTATTTCCGCAGCCCTTATCTCCATAAGGCAGTGATGAGGGCTTATGAGGGACTTATCCCGGAGGGAGTCACCCCCTCATATTTCATTTATCTGGAGACGAATCCGAGCTCGGTCGATGTGAATATAAGCCCTACTAAGTCAGAAGTCAAATTCGAGGATGATTCTCTGGTATTCCAGGTGGTCTATGCGGCTGTGAAAGAGACTCTAGGCAAGAATTCTTTCGCTGGAGATATAGACTTCTCTAACCCTGAGGCCAATGATATGCCTGTCCTTGGAAAGCATTTCTCGGATTATAAACCGGATGTCGCGCCAAGGGTCCAGTTGGATCCGGGCTACGATCCTTTCGAGCCGATGTTTCGCGACCATGAATTCCAGCCGTCTTCCGCCAAGAATTCCGGCTACCAGCCAGGAGGGTTGGTCGACAGGAGGGAGGATTATGGGAAGTTATTCGAGGATAAGTCATTACCAATCACTCAGACCATGATCTTGGGAGGACGGTATATCGTCGCCCCGGCAAAGGACGGAATGATAGTGGTGAACATCCGCAGGGCTTGGGAAAGAGTCCTTTACGACAGGGCGATAGCGGCTCTGACAAAGCAAGGTCATGTCACCCAGACCAACATGTTCCCCGTGAAAGTGGAGGTAGGAGCGCCGGGCAGGCTCCTTCTTGATTCTAAGGCATCCTTGCTCACATCGCTTGGTTTTGACATCTCTCCTTTTGGTACGGACACAATCGTGGTGAACGGCGTGCCGGAAGGGTTCTCGGGTGAGCCTGGCAAAGTCGAGACAATGATTCAGGACCTGCTTCTGATACTCTCTGACGACAGTGTTTCCCTACCGGGTGTCATGGAGTCATCAATGGCGGAGAAAATAGCCCTTCTCGGCGCCTCGACTCGGGACCAACTCTCTTCTCCAATGGAGGCGAGGGCTTTGCTGGACGCCCTTTTGTCAAGTGCGAACCCTGAACTGACTATCTCAGGGAAAAAGACGATGGCGGTGATGACGGCTGCCCAGATAGACAAACTTTTCTGATTATATAATATGGCACAATACTACGGATACGACAACAACCAAGAAGGCGGCTTCCTGTCAAGGATCATGGGCAATATTCCTGTCGTGACAAGGAATATCTTCATGATCAACGTGTTGATGTTCATAGCGACTCTCATCAACCAAAATTTCATGTTAGAGACCTTCTCGGTTTTCTATCCCAAGTCGCCATTTTTCCGCCTCTGGCAGCCTGTGACATATCTTTTCATGCACGGCAATTTCTGGCACATTTTCGTGAATATGTGGTGCCTCCTCATGTTCGGATCTGTTCTTGAGAGAGCTATCGGATCGAGAAAATATCTGATATTCTATTTTGTGACAGGCCTCGGAGCATTGCTCATACACTTCCTGGTCCAGGATATCCAGGCTCATGTTTGGCTTGCCGACAGTTCCAATATGCAAAAGTACTACACGCTTCTTGGAACCCCGACACTGGGAGCCTCGGGAGCCATATTCGGAATCCAGATTGGCTACGCCATGCTATATCCCAATGCCCTCTGGACTCTTGTGTTCCCTCCCATAACCCTTAAGGCCAAGTGGTTCGTGCTGATTTTCATGGCGATAGAATTGTTCACCGGCATCACTGGGACTATGGACGGAATAGCCCATTTCGCTCACCTTGGAGGCGCTTTATTTGGTTTCCTGCTTATTCTCTGGTGGAAAAAGAAAGGCACGCTTTGGCAAAGATGAGGAAAAAAGGTTGGGGACTCACTGGAATAGTGGCGAGGATCTTGATGCTTCTCGCCGCCGGTTTGCTGCTGATGTCCTATGCCTCCACGATCGTCAATCCTGCCAAAGCTTGGTATATGGACGTTTTAGGGCTTCTTTTCATCCCGATAGCGATTCTAAACGTTCTTTTACTGGTTTGGGCTTTAAAACGGCGTTCAGGAGCTCTCTTCATTCCTCTTTTGGCCTTGCTTCCATCTCTTATCCTAATCGGAAGATATGTCCAGTTTTCTTCTGGTGCGGATGATGGCGGCAAGCCCGTTAAGATTGTCTCTTACAATGTCGGCCGCTTTATCATGGGGAGAAAGCCTGAGTTCAAAACCGCGGGGGGTCCTGTCGCCTGCGTGGACTCTGTCGTGAGGTTCATCAAGGCCACTGACGCTGATATCATCTGCCTCCAGGAGGTCGATCTTTCCGGGGAATATGATGTCGCCGGTTTCGTCAAAGAGCATTTCCCGGATTATGAGGCGGGCTATTTCATGCATATCAACAAAGAAGGCGCCTACGGCAACGTGACATTGAGCCGCTTCCCAATTGAAGGGAAGGGCCATTTCCAGTTCGAGAAAAGCTCCAACCAAGCAATATACACTGACCTTAAGGTCACTGAAGGCTCTAAGATAAGGGTTTACAATTGCCACTTCCAGAGTTATAATATCTCGATTAAGAATCTGGTCAAATCGGGAGGGAAAGACAGCACCTTGGTCAGGAACACTGAGGAGAAGTTGAAACAATCGATAGCCAGGCGTCCCGAGCAGGTTGAGCGGGTGATGGCTGACATCGAGGATTGCCCTTTGGAGTCTTTTGTGGTTGGGGATTTCAATGATAACCCAATGTCATACACTTACCATCGGCTGAAGAAAGGACGCAAAGACACCTTCGTAGAAGCCGGGAAAGGATTCGGAGCGACTTACTCGACGCTATGGCCTTTCATCCGCATTGATTATATCCTCTATCCCAGCCATTTCAAGGCCGTATCCAACCATATCCCCAAACTAAAGTATTCCGACCACTACCCTGTGGTGGCGGAAATACAATTATAGGTGGATATTGGATTAATCTCTATGAGCGGATTATCTCTACCTCCCCATCAAGGCCGATCTTGATGATCTGGGAGGCCTCGCCGGTGGCGCCGGCCTCCAGTCTGGCGTCGGCGATGTAATCCACGGCGCTTGTGATCTCCTCTGGGATATCCTTGAATTTCTTGGGGGCAGGCTTGCCGGAGATGTTGGCGGAGGTTGAGACGATAGGTCTTCCGAATTTCTCCACCAGCCTCAGACAAAAGTCCATCATGGGGATGCGTATTCCCACTGTTCCGTCCGAGGCCACCACATTGCATGCGAGGTGGTATTTGTCAGCCTTAGGTGCCTCTCCCTCTTCCGGGAACGGATAGGCTATGGCGCCAGGATATATGATGGTCATAGGTTTGTCATTGACCTCAACCAAATCTATCGCCATAGGGGGGATTTTCTTCACGTATCTCGCCACCTGGTCAAGGTCGCTGGCCAGCAAAACCATGGATTTGCTGTCGCCCCTCCGTTTGATTGAATATATCCTCGCGACAGCCTCAGGGTTGGTGGAGTCGCATCCCAGGCCCCAAACCGTGTCTGTCGGGTAGAGAATCACTCCACCCTTTCTCAATGTCTCAAGGGCTTCTTCCAGAACCTTTTCAATCTCATTCTTTCGCATATCCGTGATTATTTCAAATAGTGGAGATAAACAGCTGTTGCCGCTACTACCGCGGCGGTCTCGGTACGGAGCCTGGAAGAACCCAGGTGGACGGGGATAAAACCGTTTTCCTCCGCTAGCCTGGCCTCCTCTGGAGAAAAGTCTCCCTCCGGTCCAATCATTATAGTAATATCCGCTCCCTCAGGAACTTCCTTAAGCACGTCCTCTATTGAACGCCTCTCGTTCTCACCCTCGAAGCAGTAGCATATCATCTTTAGTTCTTGCTTCCCCGAGGAGGTGATGAATGACTTTACGGAGGTGGGCTCGTCAATCAAAGGCAGACGGGACTTAAGGCTTTGCTTCATGGCAGAGAGAGCGATTTTGCGGGACCGCTCAGCCTTGAATACCCTTCTCTCTGACCTTTCTCCGATTATCGGGGAAATCCTGTCTACCCCCACTTCCGTGGCTTTCTCCACAAACCATTCGTACCGGTCATTGTTTTTAGTAGGGCACACCGCCATAGTCAAAGAATATGGATGGCCTCCCCAGTCCCCGGTTTTCTCGATGATTTCGGCTGAAGCCCCTTTGGGAGAGTCATCAGTCAATCTGCACCGCATCATCATACCAAGACCGTCGACAACGGTGATCTCGTCCCCGGTCCTGTGTCTCAAGACCTTGACGCAGTGGGCGCTCTCTTCCGGGTCTAAGGATACTGTTTTCCCGTCACACTCTTTGGCGTAGAATATCTCCATAACGCGAAGATACCAATTTGCCTCAAAAAGACTATCTTTGTAAGGTATGAAAATTGGGCTTATATCAGATACTCATGGAGTTTTCGCCCCGGATGTCAAGGCTTTCCTGGAGCCTGTTGACCAGATCTGGCATGCCGGGGACTTCGGGACTCTCTCATGCTCCTCTGTCATTGAGGCTTTCAAGCCGCTCGTCGGGGTCTACGGCAATTGCGATGGCTTGGATGTGAGGCAGATATATCCCCGTTATCAGAGGTTTGAGTGCGAGGGGTTGAGTATCATTATGACCCACATAGGGCTTCGGAGGGGGAGTTACTGGGCTTATGATCCCAAACGACCGCTATACGACGAGTTCGCCAAGGAGTTGATAGACATGTTCCATCCGGATATATTCGTGTGCGGTCACACGCATATTCCCCAGGTTTTTAGAGACAGCCGGCAGGCTTTCCTGTTCATGAATCCTGGGGCATGTGGCTATCAGGGCTCCCGGGATGTTCCCCGGATGGCCCTGCGATTCGATATCGCCGCAGGAAAAATCTCCAACCTCGAGAAATGCGAGCTTCCATGGGATAATTATTAGTTATATATATGAAAGAGAAAACGGTCTGGTTCTGCACTAATTGCGGGAATGAGTATCCGAAATGGATGGGGCGCTGTCCGGCTTGCGGGGAGTGGAACACGTTGACGGAACAGAAGATAACCCCTTCGCCTGGAACGGGAAGAAAAAGCTCAGGATCATCTTCCGTTCCTGGAGCGGGAAGGTCACCTCGCAAACTGTCGGACATCGACTCGTCATCCGAGGCCAGGGTATCCCTGAATAATGAGGAAGTGGACCGCATTCTCGGAGGAGGAATTGTCGAGGGATCCTTGGTCCTTATAGGAGGCGAGCCGGGCATCGGAAAGTCCACGCTTTCGCTCCAAATCCCACTCGGATGCCCTTCTTTGAAGACGCTTTATGTCACCGGTGAGGAAAGCGAGAGGCAAGTCAAGATGAGGGCTGACCGTCTCGGTGGTGACGCTTCCAACTGCGTCATCTACAGCGAGACCCTGATTGAGAACATAATCGCGCAAGCCAAAGAAATGGATCCCGACTTGATGATTGTGGACTCGGTTCAGACAATGTACACGGAATCAGTTGATTCCACTCCGGGTTCCGTCTCCCAGATCAAGGAGGTGGCGGCGGTTTTGCTGCGTTTCGCCAAAGAATCCGGGATACCCGTGATCCTGATCGGTCATATCACCAAGGAAGGCTCGATTGCGGGTCCGAAGATTCTCGAGCATATTGTCGACGTCGTGCTGCAGTTCGAGGGAGATAACAGGGGAGCGTACAGGATTCTCCGCAGCATCAAGAACCGTTTCGGCTCCACTTCAGAGCTTGCTGTCTTCGAGATGACCGGGACTGGTCTCCGACAAGTCGCCAACCCTTCAGAGCTGCTTGTGCCGATGCATGAGGAAGGTCTAAGCGGTGCAGCGATAGCGGTCATGATGGATGGAGCGAGACCATTCCTTTTTGAGGTACAAGCCCTTGTGAGTTCCGCTGTCTATGGTACAGCCCAGCGTTCCGCCACGGGGTTCGACACCAGGCGCTTGAATATGCTCCTCGCTGTCCTTGAGCGCAGGGCTGGCTTTAAACTCGCCCAGAAAGATGTTTTCCTCAATATGGCGGGTGGGCTGAGGATTAATGACCCTGCCTGCGACATGGCGGTGGTGTGCGCAGTGCTCTCGTCCAATTTCGATCTCCCGATTCCGCCGGATAATTGCTTCGCTGGAGAGATTGGCCTCAGTGGTGAGATCCGTCCGGTGGCACAAGCTGACAGGCGTGTCGCTGAGGCGGCCAGGTTGGGCTTCAAGCGGATATTCATCTCATCCTTCACGTCCCTGGAAGGAAAGACCAAGGGAATTGAGGTTGTCAAAGTAGCAGATGTGCCTGCTCTTGTCAGAAAGCTGTTTCAGGCAGGAAATCAGTGATAATCAGTATGAGAAGAATCTTTTACATGGTCATCGTCTTTTGGGCTTTGGCGGCCTGTGGTTCCCGTTCGGGACAGTTGGGCCTGACACCAGCGGAAAAGGCGCTTATCAACGGCTCAGACTCCTTGATGCGTGTGCTGACAATCTATGATAGGGAAGACTCCCTGTTGTTGAGGGATATTTCTGTTGACTTTACGGATAAGGATTTGCGCTCTGATGAGTTCAAGGCTCTCGCGGCGAAGATGCTTTACACAGTTCAGGACCCCTCGCAGGATGGGGTCGGGATAGCCGGTCCGCAGGTCGGTTTGAACCGTAGGGTGGTGGCTGTTCAGAGATATGATCTTCCCGGTGAGCCTTTCGGTGTATTCCCTAACGTGCGACTGGATTCACTTTGGGGTGAGATTACACCAGGCCCGGAAGGATGCCTTTCGGTTCCCGGTTGGGCGGGCATGGTGCCTAGATATTCCAATATCATTGTTTCTTACAAAGATCCTTTGACTCTTGATACTATCCGGGAAAGGATTGAGGGATTCACGGCTGTGATTTTCCAGCACGAGATTGACCATCTGGATGGAGTTCTCTATATTGACCGCGCTGATTCTTTGTGGGTTGATGTCAGATGAGGATTAGACCTTTTAATAATAGATAAGGGCTAAATTATTTGGATGCTTATCTCAATTTCCCTATATTTGAGAGGATTACCGCTATCCTGTTGAGACTATGAATAAGTTGTTTTGGTCTTTCAGGAAATGACAATTTTAATTAAGTAAAACAAAAAAGGTATTGATTATGGAATCTCAACCGGCACAAGAATCGTCTTTTGATCGCAAAAGACATATTATTGGAGCGATTTTTGGGCCTATCTGCGCCATTTTGGTTTATTTAATCCCGATTGCCGGGCTGTCACCGGAAGCTCACAAACTTCTCGCGATTGTGACTTTTGTGGCTTTCTGGTGGATATGCGAGCCCGTACCCATTCCTGTCACCTCTGTTTTAGGCCCTACACTATGCGTTATCTTCGGTGTAGTATCGGCGACAGATGCTTTCAAAGCCTTCGCGAATCCGATGATTTTCCTGTTCATGGGAGGTTTCCTCATCGCGAAAGGCATGATGGTCAACGGACTTGATAAACGCATTGCCTATGGTATCATGTCCATGAAATGGGTGGGGGACTCTCCCCGTAGGATATTCCTGGCTATAGGTCTGGCGTGTATGCTTTGTTCAGGGTGGATCAGCAACACCGCTACCGCCGCCATGATGTTCCCCATCGCCCTCGGTCTGCTTGAGGCAATCCGTGAGATGATGGCTGCCAATGGAAAGGAGATTGACCTTAGAAGTTATAAATATGCCACAGGCTTGATGCTGATGACCGCATACGCCTGCTCTATCGGAGGTGTGCTCACTCCTATCGGAACTCCTCCGAATATCATCATGATAGGTTTCATCAGGGAGCTCGCTCCGGAAGCTCCTCAGATCACGTTCTTCAACTGGATGGTCTGGGGCTTCATCGCCATGGTGCTTTATTTCATCGTCACTTACTTCGTGCTATGGAAGATGTTCCCGGCTGACGTGAAGCATATTGATGGTGCCCAGGAGTTTATCAAGCAGCACAGGGACGGTTTGGGAAAATGGACCCGCGCGCAGAAGAATACCCTTATCGCATTCATCGTGGCTGTCGTCCTTTGGGTTCTTCCCGGCATTCTGAATGCTATCCAGAGCATTGCTCCCGGAGCTGTTGATGGCGAAGTGTTAAAAACCTACAACAAGCATTTCCCGGAAGCTATCGCCGCTATGGTAGGTGGTTTGCTTCTGTTCCTCATGCCGACAAACATCAAGAAGGGCGAGATGACACTGAAGTGGAAAGACGGTCTAGCCGGTATCGATTGGGGTACGTTGTTGCTCTTCGGTGGCGGTCTGGCGATAGGTGGAATGGTTTTCTCCACCGGTCTCTCGAAGTGGATTGGCGAGTCATTGACCAGCGCGTTGGGAGGTCATCCTTCTGAGTATCTTTTCCTCACCCTGTTCGCTGTCACGGCCTTGTTCCTTTCGGAGCTTACTTCCAATACCGCTGTGGCGAACCTGATGGGCCCGATCGCTATCGCGACGGCCGTGTCTTTGGGCTTCAGCCCTGTTCCGGTCTGCGTCGTCATGGCTCTCTGCACATCGCTCGCGTTCATGCTTCCTGTTTCGACTCCTCCGAACGCCATCACTTACTCTTCCGGTTATATTCCTATAACTAAGATGATAAAGGCAGGTGTGCTTCTTGATATAATCGGAGTGTTCGTGATCACTGTTCCTTTGTTTTATTTCCTTGTCAAGGCTATAATGGGGGTTTAATTAATAGAATCTGAAGATGAAGAAGGGTTTTTTCAGCCGTTTTAACGATATAGGCAAGATTCTGAATCGTGCCGCTTTCTCTGACGTTGACCAGAAGATCACTAAGTACCATTATGGATCGGATGCGTTCATGCGCATACTTGAGAGTCGCTATTCATGTCATTCTTTTGACAGTTATCCCGTCTCAGATTCGAAGTTGAATATGATTCTTGAGGCCGGACGTTTGGCTCCCTCCGCGAAGAACCTTCAGCCGACCAGGATCTGGGTTGTCAAAAGCGAAGAGGCTTTAGCTCGTATGAGATCATTGCATCCTTGCTATGGCGCGCCAGTCGTCCTAGTCGTCGGCTGCCGTAACGAAGAGGCCTGGGTCCGCGAGAGTGATGGTGTGAATGCGGCTAAGACAGATGCCGCCATTGTTCTCACCCACCTGATGCTCACGGCCACAGATATGGGTCTGGCGAACATGTGGATATGGGACTTCAATCCCAGCAAGATTCGTGAGGTCTTCCCGGAGATGCGCGAGCATGGCATTTATGGTCTTCTCGCCATCGGATATCCGAATCCCGATGAAGGCAAACCCACTGAACTGCATTCCGTTAGAAAATCCTTGGAGGAGATGGTAACGACATTATAATCTTGAACGTTCGTAAACTACTGGTTTTCTTATCCCTTTCCTTGTTTCTTCTTTCCTGCGGGAAAGAAGAAACAAAGGAAGTGGAGGTTGGTGTACTCCGTTCAGTGGAAGTCTCAATAACCGAAGATATTGTTGTACCGATAAACGGGAGCGTGCCCATCTCTTTCAAGGTGATTGATGCGTCGTTCCCGTTTTCCTTGTCTCAAGATGTCAACCTGTACCTGTCTTCAGGACAGCCTGCGACTGATTTTTCACTGGCGGAAATCCGGCAGGATGGTGGGATGGGATCTTATTCCGCATTGATCAAAGACAATGGAATCAATAAGGAATATAGTGCTCAGGTCCGTCTGGGGGTGCGTTCTGCCAAGGGGAAGGAGGAATATGTATTCTCTTCACCCTTTACCGTGAGGCGCGAAAATTGGAAAGACCTCCATACCGGGCTCCCTGTTCTTTTTCTTGACACAGAGGGCAATAAGGATATAGTTTCCAAGACGGATTACCTTTCCGCCACACTTGCGGTATCGGATGAGGAATCCGGTCTTGGTGAACCCATGCCATGCTCAGTCCGCGGCCGTGGAAACACCACCTGGCAATGGCCTAAAAAGCCATATCTTGTCAAACTGGACAGTAAAGAGTCCATTTTGGGAATGAAGAAGCACAAGCGGTGGGTCCTGTTGGCTAATTTCATGGACAAGACATTGATGAGGAATCTGGTGGCAATGAAGGTGTCGTCCCTTACCTCGTTGGACTGGACTCCCTCCTGCAAACCGGTCGAACTCATACTTAACGGGCGACATGTCGGCAATTATCTGTTGATAGAGCAGGTGAGGGCTGATAAGGATAGGGTCCCTGTCACGGACGGTTATCTCATGGAATGTGATTTCCACTTTGACAACGAAGTCCAGTGGCTTGATCCGCATGGGCGCTGCAACAGGTTCCCGGACGGAATTCCCTTCGCCGTCAAGCATCCGGACCCGGACGATATAACTCCTGACCAGGAGGCTTATATCAAGCAATATATCTATGACACTGCGGAAGCCATCTATGGCCCGGATTTCAAGGATCCGGAAAAGGGTTACGCGGCCTACATAGATGTGGATTCTTACATAGATTATTGGATTGTCTATGAGGTCATGGGGAACGCCGCTCTCAGCAATCCCGGTAGCATATTCTGCCACAAAGCAGAGGGAGGAAAACTCAAAGCTGGCCCATGCTGGGACTTCGATTGGGGAGTCCTTTCATTCATCACCGTTCCAAACGCCAAAACCGGACTCCTTCATCGCAAGGCGATGTGGTATGCCCGGCTGTTCGAAGACCCTGAGTTCCTTGCCAGGGCGAAGGCTCGTTACCAGGAACTGCTTCCAGAACTTGAGACAATACCTGCTTATATTGAAAGTCTCCGGGTTACACTCTCCGCTTCCGCCGAGCGTAA
Source organism: Bacteroidales bacterium (assembly GCA_017429885.1). GTDB lineage: Bacteria > Bacteroidota > Bacteroidia > Bacteroidales > UBA932 > Cryptobacteroides. The sequence goes on from JAFROA010000093.1 coordinate 12,517, forward strand.
TTTCAGGATTTGGGATCCTACACAGGACGCATCCCAGAATGGCGGGAAGATTATCAACGGAGATGAGAATATGACTTTCGATGCGGCGGTCGATAGGCTCAAGGCTAACTACATAGAGAGACTTCAAGTGATATCTAGAAGCCTATAGTAGAAGGCATGCGTTGGATTCTACTTCTCGATATAAAAATGTTTAACCACTATTGACGTGCTTTTCCTTTGATTTAAGATTTGTTATATTTGAGAAAACTATTCTAACATGAAACGGATACTACTATCGGTGCTGGCAATGTGCATCCTGGCCACAGGAACCATGTCAGCCTATGTGGAGCGTAACATTCTCCGAAACCTGGCGGATGAAGCGGCACTGAGAACTATTCTCATTCCAGACCAAAAGTGGGTACCGTTCCCGGCATATGTCGATCGTGCCGGATGGGATAAATTATTGGGCGACTGGAAGGATGAGTTCATCGCTCGTGGCGAAGATGCTTTGAAATATGAGTGGAAAGTGGTCACGGCGACCGATTATCTTACACATGACCGCGGAGGTTCACAAAGCGCCGCCTCCCGCAACATCGATTCCAATGCCATCAAGATTGTGGATCTGTTTTTCGCGGAACTCTCAAGCGGCAAAGGCCGTTATATCGATCAGCTGATGAATGGTGTTTTCTCGATGTGCGAGACTACAACCTGGGTTCTCTCTCATCATCTGTACCTTCAGAAAAGCGGACACTATTTTCCCCAGTCTTTTGACAATGCCATCGACCTGGTTTGTGGGGATATCGGTTCCATCATGGCATGGGTTTACTACTTTTTCCATGAGGAATTCGACAAGATTGAGCCGGAGATCAGTCGTCGCCTCTATGAGGAACTTGACAAGCGTATCATGACGCCTTACCTTACCGAGACTCATTTCGGATGGAAAGGAGACAACTTCAATCCTGAGACAGATCATCTTAACAACTGGACGCCCTGGTGCAGTGTTAACTGCCTGGAAGTATTCGCTCTCTTGGAGAAAGACATGAATCGCTTCGCTAAAGCCGCCTACATGTCGATGGAGTCTGTCGACAAGTATCTCAACAATATAGAAGGAGACGGCTGCTGTGATGAAGGACCCAGTTATTGGTACCAAGGCCCCGCGAAGAACTTTGAGTACCTCTTGTTTCTCAGCTGGATCACAGGGAACAAGGTCAATGCGCTGGACGATCCGATGATCAGGAGGATGGGTGAATATATTCCCAGCTCAGTCATTGGAAACGGTTGGGTGGTGAACTTTTCCGATGCCGGCGCCCGAGGAGGAGGGAGCCCTCTTGTAATCTACAATTACGGGAAAGGTGTTGATAGCCAGCTTATGAAGCGTTATGCCGCATACGTTCTGGATGGGAAACCGCTTCTGCCAGGAAGGGACCGTTACATTATTCGAATGTTCTATTCCATTCTTATCAAAGAAGATCTCAAGAAAGAGACGCCGGAGCTTATCATGGAACCTTACACATGGTATCCTGAGACCCAGATATGCTATATGAGGGAGAAGGACGGGTTCTTCGTGGCGTCAAAAGGCGGGCATAACGCCCAGAGCCACAATCACAATGACATCGGCACAGTTTCTCTCTATTATAAATCCATCCCGTTCCTCATAGACGCCGGAGTCGGAACGTACATCACCAAGACGTTCAGTTCTCAGCGATACGAGATCTGGACTATGCAGGCAAACTACCATAACGTTCCGATGCTCAACGGTATCCCCGAGAAAGAAGGACGCCAGTACGAAAGCAAGCAAGCGGAATTCGATCCGAAGACCATGACTTTCTCTGTGGATTTCGCGGGGACATATCCTTCAGAGGCTTGCGTAAAAAGCATGCTCAGGAAGGTCTCATTGAAGAACGGAAAGGTTACCATTAAGGACAGTTATTCGCTTTCGGAATCAAAGAAACCGGCTGACTTCAATTGGCTAACCTGGGGGGATGTTGACATATCCACTCCGGGCAAGGTTATCATCACTGTACAGGGAGAGACTTTAACCCTCAATTATGATGGAAACAAACTGGAACCTGTCATTGAGATTATTGTACAGGATGACCCGCCCTTGAGGAGAGTCTGGGGAGATAGGATTTATCGTGTCACCCTGCGCGAAACCAAGGCTTCGCTAAAAGGCTCATATACCTTTACAGTACTGCCAGGCAAGACTAAATAGAATCATTTAATACAAACGATATGAACTTTAGAGACACTTATTGTGGGAAAGTGGCGGTCGCCACTGTTCTCATGTCGTTTTTTCTTTTTTCCTGTGGTCCGAAGGAGGAACCTATTGAGCCCACCACAGTGCCGGTCGCAAGCGTTTCCTTGAGCCAGGGTTCTGTCTCTCTTGAGCCTGGCGGAACCGTCAACCTGACGGCTACGGTAGCTCCAGACAATGCCACAGACAAAAATGTGACTTGGTCCACTTCAAACCAAGCCGTGGCCACTGTGAGTAATGGTGCTGTGACAGCTGTGGGAGAAGGCTCCGCGACTATCACCGCGACTGCCGGAGGTAAGTCTGGAACATGCTCAGTCTCAGTTAAAAAGAAAAATGTGGCAGTAGCTTCTGTTGAGTTGGACAAAACTGATGTCGAGTTGGAAGAAGGAAAAGTAGTCACTCTTGTCGCCACTGTCAAACCGGATGACGCGACAGATAAGAAAGTGACATGGAAATCTGATTCAGAACAGGTCGCTGTGGTTGACGCCAACGGTAAGGTGACCGCCGTCAAGCCAGGTAGCGCTACCATCACCGTCACGACTGCTGACGGTGGCAAGACAAGCTCTTGCCATGTGAACGTCAAGCCCTCCTTGTATGGGAAGGTCCGTGATATTTTGATGGAATTTTATCAGGCGCTGGATGGGCCCAACTGGGTTAAAAAGAGCGGATGGGGCACAGATACGCACATTAATAATTGGGACGGGGTCTCAGTAAGCGACGCCTCCAATCAATATGGTTTTACCCTATCCCTTAGTTTCTCTAGA
>JAFROA010000094.1 GCA_017429885.1 Bacteroidales bacterium
CAGAGAGCCAAATCCCATCATTGGTTGATACTACACGGCCGCTACACCTGTGTGGCCAGAAAACCGAAATGCGGGGAATGCGGCTTGAGTGAATGGTGCCTGGAACACGAGATTAACAACAAACAAAATAAATCACTTTAATTATTTCAAAATGAAGAGAATAGTATTAATCCGTCACGGCGAGAGCCAGTGGAACAAGGAGAACAGGTTCACAGGCTGGACCAATGTTGATTTGAGCGAGAAGGGCGTCCAGGAAGCTTTCGATGCCGGTAAAATCCTGAAAGAGAATGGTTTCACTTTTGAGGTTGCCTACACATCATACCTGAAGAGGGCTATAAAGACCCTCAACAACGTCCTTGATTCAATGGATCTTGACTGGATTCCCGTCAAGAAGACCTGGAGGCTCAACGAGAAGCATTACGGCATGCTCCAGGGCCTCAACAAGGCTGAGACCGCCCAGAAATACGGTGACGAGCAGGTGCTCATCTGGCGCCGTAGTTTCGACATCGCCCCTCATAACCTTCCGGAAGACGACCCTAACAGCGCCACCAGGGATCCCCGTTACGCGGCCGTTCCCGACGAGTACATCCCTCGCACCGAGGCATTGAAAGAATGCATCGAGAGGGTTATGCCTTATTGGGAGTGCGAGATATTCCCCGCCCTCAAGGAGCATGACAACATCGTCGTCGTCGCTCATGGCAACAGCCTCCGAGGAGTCGTTAAGCACCTCAAGGGAATCTCCGACACCGACATCGTGAAGCTGAACATCCCCACCGCGACTCCCTACGTGTTCGAGTTTGACGACAACCTGAAGCTTGTTAATGACTATTATCTCGCTGATCCCGAGGAACTCAAGCGCAAACAGGAAGCTGTCGCCAACCAAGGGAAAGCGAAATAATATTTCTCAGTCATGCCCGGTATCTCCAAACGCGGGATTGAGGTTCCCGCCTCACCGATAAGGAAGCTTACCCCCTTCGCCGACGCCGCCAAGGCTCAAGGCGTCAAGGTCTACCACCTCAACATAGGCCAGCCGGACCTGCCCACCCCGAAAAAGGCGCTCGACGCATTGAAGCGGATCGACAGGACCACCTTGGAATATAGCCCCAGCAATGGTATCAAACCATTAAGGGATAGGTTGGTCGGTTATTACGCCAAGTTCGGGATAAACGTTTCCGAGAAGGAGATAATAGTCACAAGTGGCGGATCGGAAGCCTTGCTGCTGACCTTCTTGACCTGCTTGGATCCGGGTGACGAGATTATAATGACCGAGCCGGGATACGCCAACTACATATCGTTCGCTGTCACGGCCGGTGTGACTATCAAAACAGTCACTTCAAAGATCGAGGACGGATTCGCCCTGCCTTCAGTGGAGGATTTCGAAAGAGCCATCACAGGCAGGACGAAGGCGATCCTGATCTGCAATCCCAACAACCCGACGGGATATCTTTACTCCGAGGAGGAGCTTTACAGGCTAAGGGACATAGTCTTGAGTCATAATCTCTTCCTCATCTCAGACGAGGTCTACAGGGAGTTCCGTTACACTGACGCCCCTTATCTCTCCGCTTTGTGTCTTCCTGGAATAGAGGACAATGTGATCGTTGTCGACTCTGTCTCGAAACGGTATTCAGAATGCGGGATCAGGGTCGGAATGATAGTGAGCCACAACAGCGTATTCATGAGTTCGGTGATGAAATTCTGCCAAGCGAGACTCAGCCCTCCCCTTCTGGGTCAGATAGTCGCTGAGGCTTCCATTAAAGGCACCGAGGAGTATTCCAGGGAATGCTTTGAGGAATACCGCGAAAGGAGGGACTTCTTCATTGACGGACTCAACAAGATTCCGGGAGTATATTCCCCGATGCCTAAAGGAGCCTTTTACACAGTCCTTTCCCTTCCGGTCGAGGATGCCGAGGATTTCTGCAAATGGTGCCTTGAGGAATTCCGCTACAAGGACGGAGACACTCCAGCCGGTTTCACTGGTGAGACTGTGATGATGGCCCCGGCGGCAGGTTTTTACAGCACCAAAGGACTAGGAAGAAACCAGGTCAGGATGGCTTACGTGTTGAAGAAGGACGACCTGGCCCGGGCGCTTCTTGTGCTGGAGAAAGCCCTGAAGGCATATAACTCCTGACAATCATAGATTCAGTGATATGAACCATGGATTCCTCCGGCCGCTGGCCATGGCGGCAATATCGGTATTCCTAAGCACCGGCTGCGAGGTCGGGGCCGGGAGTGACTCCTCACTTACGGAACCCGGAGTGTCCTCTTCCCTTGCCGGAATGAGAAGGGAGCGGATTTCCGACGTGTCGTACAAAATCACCCTCTCAATTCCTTCAGAGAAAGATTCAGCCATCACAGGCAGGGAAACAATCTCTTTTCTTTCCACTTCCAGAGGTAGTGTCCCGCTGGACTTCGCCCCTGCGGAGGGAGAACATATTATCTTGAAGGCCAGAAAAGGGAGGAACACCTTCGACCTTGACTTCGTGTCCGACGACAGGTTCCTGAACCGGAACGAGGAATATCTATACAGCCTATTCGTTCCGGCCCACGCCAGGAGCGTGTTCCCTTGTTTCGACCAGCCTGACATGAAGGCCAGGTACACGCTTTCCCTTGAGGTGCCGGAAGATTGGACCGCGGTTTCCAATACCGCCGCCGTCGACACCATGTCGCTTGACGGGGGCAGGAAACGTATCGATTTCGCTGGTACAGAACCTATCAGCACCTACCTCTTCGCTTTCGTAGCTGGGAAATGGAGCAAGGCCACCTCCTCCGAGGGAGGCAGGGACATGACTGTATATTACAGGGAAACCGACTCTGGGAAAGTCGCCCAGATTCCCGATATCTTCAGCGAGGTCAGAATGGCGCTCGCTTGGATGGAGGATTACACCGGGATAAACATGCCTTTCAGCAAATATGACTTCGTGATAGTCCCCCAG
>JAFROA010000095.1 GCA_017429885.1 Bacteroidales bacterium
ACATAGAGTTCCTCACACCTCAGTGGATGGAAATGCTTAGATTCGTCGAGGAGGAAGGAGAGCGTCTGGGTATCCAGATAGACATGAATTTCGGCACCGGATGGCCTTTCGGCGGACCTTCTACTCCTCTGGATGAGGCCTCCTGCAAGGTGACTTGGAAAGCGGACACCATTGATGTCTCAACCAAGCTTAGGCATATCAGTTTGGACGTCCGTATCCCTGGACAAGACGAGAAGTATTCCACCCTTCAGCGTGTGCTGGCTTATCCGATTGTACCAAATGGGAGATGGCATGGGAAATACTTGAATCTTACCGCATTAGTAAAGGACGGGACACTTGACTGGAATCCCCGTAGAGGCTGTTGGCTTGTGATCAGCCAATACTGCACACGAACTTTGTCGGATGTCAAACGGGCGGCGCCTGGTGGGGAAGGTCTGGTGATTGACCATTTCGATTCGGTGGCCGTGGCACATTACATCCAGCGCTTCGAGGAGGCGTTCGAGAGTAGCGGCGTTCCGTATCCCAATACATTCTTCAACGATAGCTACGAGGTGTACGAGGCCGATTGGACTCCCCGTATTTATGAGGAGTTTCTTGCCAGGAGGGGATATGCCCTTGAGGAGCGATTGCCCGAATTGCTGACCGGTACGGGAGACAAGGCGGCCAAAGTTCTTGCTGACTACCGGGAGACCCTTAGCGATCTGATTTACGAGTATTTCTCCAGCCAATGGGTGAACTGGGCACACGGGAACGGGGTGCGTGTCCGGAACCAGGCTCATGGCTCACCGGGCAACCTTCTGGATCTTTACGGAGTAGTGGATATTCCTGAGATAGAAGGATTTGGCCTGTCGGAATTCGGCATCCGCGGCTTGAGGACAGACCCCGGAAAGACCCGGCGGAACTATTCTGACCTGTCAATGCTGAAATATGCTTCTTCGGCAGCCCATACCGGTGGAAAACCACTGACCAGCTGTGAGACTTTCACATGGTTGACAGAGCATTTCCGCACTTCCTTGTCACAGTTTAAGCCGGATCTCGACTTGGTTTTCTGCGCCGGAATCAACCGGGTATTCTTCCACGGGACTTGCTATTCCCCTGTGGCCGATCCTTGGCCGGGTTGGAAGTTCTATGCGTCAGTGGACTTTTCGCCGACCAACACCCTATGGCGTGACGCCCCGTTCTTCACGGATTATCTGGAGCGTTGCCAGCGGTTTTTACAATGGGGTGAACCAGATAACGACTTCCTGATCTATCTTCCGGTCCATGACATGTGGCAGCGACGTCAAGAAGGGCTGCTGATGATGTTTGAGATCAGTAATATGGATAAAAGGGCTCCGGAGTTCGTGTCTTTGGTGCATGCTTTGGACAGGCTCGGATATGACTGCGATTATGTCAGCGATCGTCAGGTAGCTCTGATGCGATGTGATAAAGGTGCCATTGTCACATCTGGCGGGACACACTATAAAGGCATTATTATTCCTGAAGGATCAATGTTGCCTGAGACGACTCGCCTTATGATCAGCCAGTTAAGAGATAACGGAGCGACTGTGATCGACGGCTTGGACGAGGATGCGTTAGCCAATGTCGCCCGTCCAGAGGAAATGAAGAGCGCTTTCGGGCTGAACTGTATTCGCCGAAAGAATGCTGAAGGATATCACTATTTCATCGCCAACTTGACCCCATCTGACATCGAGTCTGATGTCTCTCTTGGCGTGGACGCCGCTGCGGTGGTTCTCTATGACCCGATGACCGGAAAGATTGGCAGTGTCTCATTAAAAGACGGGAAAGTCTGCCTAAGCCTCCGTTCGGGAGAGTCTATTATCCTCCGGACTTTTAACGAGTTACCTTCTTCTATGCCTACGCCCATCGGCGTTCGTCATGGCGAGGAACGCATAGACCTGACATCGAGCGGATGGGAGTTGGATTTTATGGAGGAGGCGCCGAAGGTTGGCCGCCACTATTCTTTCCAGACGCTTAGGACTTGGGAAGGTTTGGATGAGCGCACCTCAGTCACAATGGGCACCGGCGTCTATACTACCCACCTGGATATGACTGCGGAAGAGGCTTCGCAGGCATGGACAATTGACCTTGGGGATGTGCGAGAGAGCGCCCGGGTGTACGTCAACGGAACCTTTGTCGGTTGTGCCTGGGCAGTGCCTTTCACCCTCGATTGCGGCAAGCTATTCCACCAAGGAGAGAACGAGATCCGGATTGAGGTGACGAATCTACCTGCTAACCGTATCGCTGACATGGACCGGCGAGGTGTTCCATGGCGGAAGTTCCACGATATCAATGTTGTAGACATTAACTATAACCACACGACCTACGAAGGCTGGGAGAGCGTGCCTTCCGGACTCGCAGGTAAGGTGATTCTCCGCCAATATTAATCTTCAGCCTTGAAAGAGTCCGTCACTTCATTCCTTAGCAACATCTTGGCGGTTATTCTCGGTATCTTCATCACCTTCACGATTCAAGGGATGATAGACAGGTCTAGGGACCGGAAAAATGCCAGATCCTCACTTGAACTCGTCCGTTCTGAGCTTGCCCGGAACATTGAGGATGTTTCAATAATCAAGGACTACCTCAATATGGAAAAACAGTCGGCAGCGTATTTCATAACCAATAAGGATTCACTCGATAAATGCCAGGACGACTCAATCAGCTATCATTGCGGGATAATATTCGCCGATGTATCCATGTCGTTGAGCATGGATGCCCTTGAACTTCTGAAGATGTCGTCAGTATTTCAAAAGTTGGGCAACAATGACTTGTCAATGAAGATTATCAGGGCATACGACTGCTGCGGTTCCATCGTGACAAACGTGAACCGTCATATCTCCATCCGTGACTCAAGGTACGAGAATTCCATAGACAGGGAGACCGCCGGGGAATATGTTTCTGGAGGTAGCATCGACATAAAGGATTTCATGAAGACGGATTTCGGCCGTTACGCCATCGAGTGGCTGACCAATCAACCTGGTATTGATAACATC
>JAFROA010000096.1 GCA_017429885.1 Bacteroidales bacterium
GCTGGCACCCAGGAACTGGCAAAGTGGTGGATGGAATGGGTATTATTAGTGATAAAGTACTTCGGCCCATGCCAATGACTTCTAGGATGGGCACAGAACCAGTCTGTAGGTAACAGGCATAATCTTGAAGGATCGGGATCAAATTCATCAAGAGAATGGATTAGCGTCCAATAATAATTCCGGCGGAGAACCTTTCCCACGGCTGCTGGCATTGGAATCTGATCCATCTCCCCATTATCCTTAATAAAGTTTCGTCCCTCATAATAGTCCAAAATGGTTTTGACCCACGCCGTGCCTTTCTCAGCACCAAAAGCAGCCAACTCAGCACCCTCTGGATGAGCCTCAATTCCTACAAAATACGGGAGATGGAGGAACTCATCGAAAGACTTGATCACCTCCACATCACTGTCAAAGTAAATGCCTCCATAATTGTACACAGCATAAAAACGGATGTAGTCTGCAGCGAAAGCATATTTCTTCGCCTCAAAAGCCTGCTTGGTCCAAGGAGTGGAGTTAACGTCAAAGCGTTTGGTATCCCACAGCATAATCTCATAATCAGGGAGATACTTCTTCCATGAATCAATACAATATTTTATCTTCTCAGGATAGGGATCTCCGCTGAGCCAGCATAGATGAATCAATTTAGGTATCATGGCACTATCAGTATTATGCGATGCAAATAATCACTATTCAACCACTTCCTCCCATGCCTCAGCGATATCATCCTTCCAATTCCACCCCCGGCGGTCATATAGCTCCGTCATCTTCTTAATTCTAGGGATGAACGCATCAATATTTTTAGGGCTTCCCCATTGCGTTTCGGCCAATGCCGCCAACCTCGGCAGCATCTCCCATTCCATCTTGGTGGAATCCGCAACCCACTCTGTCCAGATACAAGCCTCAGAGCCTAAAATATTGCCCATCTCCTCTTCTGACAACCCCTCCGGAACAATCTTGAAATCATAGACTCTGGATAGGCTTTCCCTACCTTTGAGCTGGTTGAACCGGGGATTGCTGAAATAATAGTGCTGGATTGGACAGACAATGGTAGGATGTCCCTGAGTAGCCGAACGAGTGACAGCCGCCGGTGAGGTCCAGGCGCACACCACAATATCCTTGTCGGGCGTCCCTTCAAGGACTTCATCCCATCCCATCATCGTCCTTCCATTCGATTCGATGAACTCCTTCATCTGTCCCATGAACCAGGTCTGGAGGAGCTCCTCCTTGCTCTTGCCAGGAATGGCTTTTAAGCCCAAAGCCTTGATACGTGCCTGACAATCAGGACATTCTACCCAACGGTCCTTAGGGCATTCATCCCCTCCGATGTGAATATATTTGGATGGGAATATGTCCATTATCTCTTTAAGCACAGTCTTGGCGAAAACAAGGGCGGCGTCTTTGCCAGGACACAGGACGTCTTCGAAAACGCCAAATCTGAGAGGTATCTCATAAGGCCCGCCGGTACATCCCAACTCAGGATAGGAAGCTAAAGCGGCGAGCATGTGACCCGGCATGTCAATCTCTGGGATAACTGTGATCTGACGGTCGGCGGCATACTTCACTATCCGCTCCATATCCTCCCTGGTATAATAGCCCTCTACGGGTATATTATCATATTCATCAGAGCCAGGCGCCTTGATCGTTCCGCTCCTTTTTGATCCAACCTCGATGAGTTTGGGATAGCCAGGCACAGGGACTCTCCAACCTTGGTCCTCGGTAAGATGCCAATGGA
>JAFROA010000097.1 GCA_017429885.1 Bacteroidales bacterium
CGGTCTTTCCCATAGTATAGAAATGAACAGCGTGAGCGCCGCTCGCCAGGAGCTCCTTGCACTGGGCCTCGCACCATTCCTGACCTATCCTGTAAACCGCCTCCTTGTTGTCTTTATGAGCTTCCAGCTCCTTTGTAAGTATGGCCGGAATATCGATTGAGAAGGTCTTGGGAAGGGTGCCGAGTTGCTTGTATGTCGAGAGGGGCTTCAAGCCCGGTATGATGGGGACGGTGATGCCTGCCTGCCTGCAGCGGGCGACATATTCGTGATAGACCTTGTTGTCGAAGAACATTTGGGTAACCATGTAATCAGCCCCGGCGTCCACCTTCCGCTTCATATTGGCGATATCATCCTCCAGGTTCGCCGCCTCGAAATGCTTCTCGGGATAGCATCCGACGCCGATGTTGAAGAAACCCTCGCAGCCGTTCTCCCTTTCAAAGCGGCGTATGGCGGCGACCAGCTCATCAGCGTGGGAATACCCTCCCGGGACAGGCTGGAAGCGCTTTTCGCCAGTGAGGCAATCCCCTCGAAGGGCCAATACATTTGAGATCTCCATGAACTTGAAGTCCTGGAGCTGGAACTCGATTTCCTCCGCCGTCGCCCCTCCGCAGATGATGTGGGGAACGACATCAACCTTGAACTCCGACTGTATGGCTCCGCAGACAGCTGTCTCGCTCACACGTTTCCTGACGACGCGTTTCTCAAACGTGCCGTCAGGGCGCTCTTTGAACTCAACCTCATCCCTGTGGCAGGTGACGTTGATGTATCTGGGGTTAAACTCCATGAACTGCCGGATCTCATCCAGCAGTTCAGATTTGGTCATTCCCTTGAGAGGGGGTACAATCTCCAGAGAGACGTATGGTTCTTTCCTGTTATTCAAGTCCGGTTTATTTTCTCCAAATATAAAGATTTTCAGATTGTATTGAAAGCTTGGTCGAGATCCGCGATGATGTCGTCGATGTGTTCCACGCCGATTGAAAGCCTGATGGTTGTCGGGGTGATGTGTTGCTGCTCAAGTTCTTCCGGTGTCATCTGGGAGTGAGTCGTGGAGGCCGGATGGATCACGAGGCTTTTGACATCGGCTACATTGGCGAGGAGGGAGAATATCTTCAGGTTATCTATGAACTTCCATGCGTCATCCTTCGTTCCCTTGATCTCGAAAGTGAATATCGATCCCCCGCCATTCGGGAAGTACTTGCTGTACAGGGAATTGTCCGGGTGACTCGCGAGTGATGGGTGATTGACTTTCGCCACCTTCGGGTGCGATTTCAGGTACTCCACTACCTTGAGGGCGTTCTGTACATGTCTCTCGATACGTAGTGGAAGCGACTCGACTCCCTGGAGCAGGATCCAGGCGGAAAGTGGGCTCACGCAAGCACCTGTGTCCCTGAGGATGACAGCCCTTATCCTCGTCACGAAGGCAGCGGGGCCGGCGACGTCGGCGAATACCGCCCCGTGGTAGCTGGGATCTGGCTTGGCGATGGAAGGATACCTGTCCGCGTTCTTTTTCCAGTCGAACTTCCCTCCGTCCACAATGACGCCTCCCAGGGTGGTGCCGTGGCCTCCGATGAACTTTGTGGCGGAATGGACCACTATGTCCGCACCGTGTTCCAATGGCCTGAATATCAATGGGGCGAAAGTGTTGTCCACTATAACCGCTATCCCGTGCCTATGGGCGACCTCGGATATTCCCTCAAGGTCGGTGACATCGGAGTTGGGATTGCCGAACGTCTCGGCGTAAATCGCTTTCGTGTTCGGTCTGATGGCTTTCTCAAGAGCTTCCAGATCGTTTACTTTTAATATGGTATTGGTGATTCCCTGGGTCGAGAGGGTGTGGGTGATAAGGTTGAAGGAGCCGCCATAAAGGTTATCAGCCGCTATGATGTGGTCACCTTCCCGGGCGATATTCTGAAGAGCATAGGTCACAGCCGCGGCGCCGGAGGCCACCGCTAAAGCGGCCGCACCGCCTTCAAGGGCGGCTATTCTGGTCTCGAACACGTCCTGGGTCGAGTTGGTTAGGCGGCCGTAGATATTGCCAGGATCCCTCAATCCGAACCTGTCAGCCGCATGGGCGCTGTTGTGGAATACATAAGAGGTGGTCTGGTAAATTGGGACCGCTCTTGAATCGCTTACGGGGTCCGGTGTTTCTTGACCGGCATGAATCGCCAGGGTCTCCAGATGCAGCTTAGTCTCACTCATGATGTTGTCTGTTTGAAAGTTCTTTTGCAAAGGTAAGGCGGCTGGAAAATGATTCCAAGAAGTTGGTTAAATTTGGAAAATTTTGCTATTTTTGTCGTATTGATCATAAAATATTTCCGGAATATCCTCGGGTTACACCTATAAACAGATTATTTGTCTATGAATGGATTGGATGAGAAAGACGTCGCTATCTTAAAAGCTTTACAGGAGAATGCTGACGTCACTAATAAGGAATTGGCCGCCAAGGTGCATCTTTCTCCCACGCCTGTTTTCGAGAGGGTCAGACGGCTTCGTGAGCAAGGTTATATCAAAAAGGTGGCCGCTGTGCTTGACGCTGATAAGCTGGACTGCTCTTTTGTCGCTTTCTGCTTCATCAAGCTCAAGCAGCACACATTTGAGAACGCCACGACTCTGATGGAGGCGGTTGGAAATATCAATGAGGTTGGTGAGTGCTATAACATATCCGGTGACTATGACTTCTTGATGAAAGTCTATGTCTCCAGCATGAAGGAGTACCAGAGGTTCGTCCTTAGGATCATGGGTGATTTGGATTGCATCGGAGGACTGAACAGTTTCTTCGTCATGGGTGAGGTAAAGGGTGGATCGGGGATTCCCGTGAGAGTCATTAAATAATTGATGTTATGGAGATTAAGCCTATAGCATATTTCAGGTCTCCGTTATCCGGGAAGTTCGGTATCCCGCGTCAGGCGGGGCTCGCCCCGGATTTGCGGGGCAGTATTGTTTTCGAACCGGGGTTCCGTTCGGCCGAGGCTATCCGAGGTCTGGAGGGCTTCGATTATATATGGCTTATCTGGGAATTCTCCACCGGTAAGGCGGCAGGTACCTTCCAGGCTACCGTACGTCCGCCAAGGCTTGGAGGGAACCGCAGAGTCGGGGTTTTCGCCAGCCGGTCGCCGTTCAGGCCCAACCCGTTGGGGTTGTCTTCGGTACGCTTGGAATCTATTGATTATGAGGCGAAAGGACCTGACGGAAAACCGATAGGACCGGTGATTAATGTACTTGGGGCGGATTTGATGGATGGTACTCCTATCTATGACATAAAACCATACGTGGAATATGCCGACTCCCATCCTGGAGTACACTCCGGCTTCGTCGATGGCACCTCTTGGGAGCCGCTTGAGGTAGTGATCCCCGAAGGCCTTGAGAGTCAAGTCTCTGACATTGATACTCTGCGGGAAGTTCTCTCCCTCGATCCAAGGCCACATTACCAAGATGATCCGTCAAAGGAATACGGGATGAGCTTCGCCGGGAAAGAGGTTCGTTTCAAGGTAGAGGGCCATGTTCTTACCGTGATATCAGTGAAGTGACAGTAAGTGTCGATTTTTACTGTTTTAGGGTCGGTATTGTTACGATTTTTGACAAATAGCTTGAAATATTTGAAAAAATGTAATATATTTAAACCCGTTAAAGCAGGATAATGAAAGGGAATATATTGATAATCAACACTGGGTCAACAACAACTAAGTTGGGTTATTATTCAGATGGTTCCAGGGTGTTCGATGAGAAGCTTGAGCACACTGCCGCTGATGTCGCTAAATACAAGTCCGTTATGGACCAGTCCGACATGCGCCGCCAAGCGATCAAAGACTTTATGGAATCGAGAGGTATTCCGCTTGAGGATGTTGATATCGTGATGGCTCGCGGTGGACTTATAACTCCGGTGATTACAGGTGTATACAATGTCAATCAGGACATGAGAGATGTCCTGTTCAGTGGAAGGGATGGAGTTCATGCCTGTAACCTCAGCGCTATCCTTGCTGATGACATAGCCCAAGAGATTAACGATATACGTTCCGCTAAAGGCCTTGAGTCGCGTTGCGGGAAAACAACGGCTTATATCGCCGATCCTCCTATGGCCGATGAGATGCTGCCGGAGTGCCGTATGGGAGGCATCCCAGAGTTTACACGCAAGACTTTGTTTCACGCCCTCAATTCCAGGGCTATCGTTCGCCGTTATCTTAGGGAGCATGGCAAGACTGTCAACGATGTGACTGTTGTCGTGGCCCATATGGGCGGGGGAGCCACCATCTCACTTCATCGTAACGGCAAGGTGATAGATGTGAACCACGGCCTGGGTGGTGATGGCCCGATCACCCCTGAGCGTTGCGGCTGCTGTCCTCCTTTTGACCTCATTGACATGTGTTTCAGCGGGAAATACACCAAGGAGGAGATTAAACTCAAACTTGTCGGAAGGGGAGGCGCTGTGGCTTATTTCGGTACCAACAGCATGGTGGATGTCGAGAATATGGCCGCTAACGGCAATGAGTTGGCCATAACCTTCCTGAAGGCGTATGTTTTGAATATCTGTAAATACATAGCCGCAATGTCAGCCACCGCTGACGGCAAGGTGGATGCTATTCTTCTCACCGGAGGGATCGCCCATAGCAAAAAAATCATGGATGACATCAAGGCCAAGATCGGTTTCATAGCCCCTGTCGAGGTTTTCCCTGGAGAGGACGAGATTGCGAGTCTCGCCGAGAATGGTTACTTGATTCTGGATGGCAGGACCAAAATCCATACTTACAACAAGGATAGGATCATCGAAGACTGACACTAAACTA
>JAFROA010000098.1 GCA_017429885.1 Bacteroidales bacterium
AGGGACGGGAGGACAGATGCCTCTGTTGAATTGGAAACTCTTTTAAGATAAGATGTTACAAAAGTTCTTCAAGTATCACGGAGCCGGCAATGACTTCTTGTTGGCGGACAATCGGGAAGGTTATCTCAGCTTGTCCCGGAATCAGATTCGCCATCTTTGCGACCGTCACACTGGTTTCGGCGCTGACGGAGTGATGTTGCTCGAGAAAAGTCTGAAAAAGGACTTCCGGATGGTCTTCTATAATCCTGATGGCAGCGGGGGAATGATGTGTGGCAACGGAGGGCGTTGCATAGTCGCTTTCGCCGCTGATTTGGGAGTCGTCTCCGGTAATTTTCCGGTCGAGTTCGAGGCTCCTGACGGCTTTCACACCGCTGTTATTCTGAGCGAAGCGAAGAATCCCGGAGCGAATGGCGATGCCCGCCAGATACGTTTGAAAATGAAGGAAGTCACTGGGGTTAAGGAATATCCTGACGATAATGCGTTTTTCCTAGACACCGGCACCCGACATCTTGTCAAGTTTGTCAAGGGGTTGGATGATTAT
Source organism: Bacteroidales bacterium (assembly GCA_017429885.1). GTDB lineage: Bacteria > Bacteroidota > Bacteroidia > Bacteroidales > UBA932 > Cryptobacteroides. The sequence continues at coordinate 542 of JAFROA010000098.1, forward strand.
CCCGTCAAGGAGCAAGGGAGAATCCTTCGTCAGGATCCCCGGTTCGCTCCCGAGGGGACCAACGTCAATTTCGTCGAGCCTGTCATTCTGAGCGAAGCGAAGAATCTTCTTCGAGTACGCACTTTCGAGAAAGGAGTTGAGGATGAGACTTTGGCTTGTGGTACGGGAATTGTTGCAACGGCTATAGCCGCTTCACGCGAAGGAATCCCAGGCAAGACCGCTCCGGACGGGCGTGTCTCTTATGATGTGCGCGCCTCCATCTCAGATCTGAAGGTGGATTTCATCCCTTCCGGTCAAGGCTCCGGATTCCTGGCGACGGATGTGTGGCTGACTGGACCGGCTGAAATAGTCGGGACTGTTGAGTGTTTTTTATAGGATTATCAATGATCAAATTATGAGAATTTCATTTAGTTTATCCCTTGCCGCTTTGATTGTTTTGGCAGCGGTATCATGTAAGGAACCACAGCGTTCAACCGCTAGTTTTGTGCAAGTCACATCGTTCGATATGGATGAGATTTCTGTCGAGACGTATTATCATGACGGCATCTTGTTCGCTCCGCTGTTGACATGGGACGATGTGTGCTATTACAATTCATCCTCAGATGATCTCAATACTGGCTTCCATGGTGGTTTCAGGGTCTCTGTGCGAAAAGCGGACGATGATACCTCCGAGGAGCTGGCCATGGTCACCGCCGCCGACCCAGTGGGAGGAGCGAATGGGAGTAAGGGGTATATGGTTTTCAAACAGACCTCCTCAATGCCGGAGACAAGCATTGATTACCGCCTCACCGGTTTTTACACCGCCGCTGTGTCCTCTTACGGATGTGATGTGTGTAATACTTTGTATAATAAACGTTTGGGCGAAGAAGGCCTTATCTCTCCAGGTGACTATCTCAAAGTCAAAATAGAGTTCTACAAGGGCACAGCTCTTTTGGGCTCAGTTGAGAAGTACCTGATTGATTACGCTACCGTGACTGAACCCAAGATGGAGAACGAGTGGGTCGGATGGAAAATGACAAGCGACACAGGGAATTCTTCAGCCGTCTCCGGTTTCGACGCCGCAAAGATCACTGTCGAGTCCTCCGGAGCCCACATAGACCCGTCGTTCTGCTTGGACAACTACTGTGTCCATATGAACGTGGAGTATTGATTCCTTTACCACGAGATCTTGACCCGGACGCCATCCGGTTTGTTCACGTGACTTACAAGATATGTGCTTCCGACCTCGTCCCAAAGGGCGGGGTCTATTGTTTCCTCCCCGTCCACAATGACGCTTGAAGGCTTTTGTGGCAACAGCACCCTGGTGGCGCAGACAGTCTCTGCCGGCCCTTTAGCTGTCCAGGAGAACGCGCGTCCTTTCTTCTTGGTGTCGTATGCCCTTCCTGCCATGGCTAGGATGGAAGGTGCTTTTGGAGCGTTGTCTATGTTATAAAGGAATCCTTGCCCACCAGGCGTGACAGTTTTGCTGGTGAGGACAGGGAGGGAAGGGTCGTATAGGTCTATCAGGCGTCCTGACAATACGACGGGCTCATCGCTGACGCTTTCGTCCATCACTGCCACTAACTCGTATGGACCTCTCGTCAATCTCAGGTTATTCTTGAATACGAGTTCACCTCCGCTTTCGGAATAAAGTCTGGTGACAGATTCTAAGAATCCTTTATCTGAGTCTCCATCCAGGACAAACTCCTTTGGATCCTGCCTTATGATCCTGACCGAACCTGACCCGAAAACATATTCACCCTCCGGTGCTCCCGACTCAATTCCCATGAGAGAGAACAAATGGTCTGAAGGGGCGTTGTAGCTATTCCCGCCCGTGTTCCACCATTCCTTCACCTTTTGGAAAGGATCCGTGTCTCTTCCGCAGTACACGAGTCTTCCACCTTGCCTTACCCATTCGGCTATATGCACATGAGCCTCAGAGTCCATCGGCTTCATGTTGGAGTAGGTCATTACAAGAACCTTGACATCCTCGAAAGCTTTCTCATGCCCGGTGTTCTCGATGTGGGTTATACCGATGGGGACACCTCTTTTAAGGAGGGGCATCGCCATTCCGAAGAAGTCGGCCAAACCAGGATCGTCATATCCTTCGTGAGTAGGGAAACGCTGGAACATCAAGGAGTTGCCCATCAGCACGCTTATTCCTTGACTGCCAGAGACCTTGTTCTTTGAGACTGGAATACTCTCCAGGCTTCCTGTCATAACCTGCATCATAGTGGAATAGTCTGATGGAATCTTTATTATCTCGTCGCTTCCGGCGCTTTTCGGATAGAGCCTCCCATAGATTCTCTCCGGCCATGGCATGATCTCATAATCAGCTATTTCCGGATGGAGAAGCTGGGCGGTGAAAGTGGCGTGATAATTCTTCTTGTAGTCATTCCAGTCACGTGTGCCGTCCTCGATCGGGTCCGTGAGGAACCACACCCGGCGCCCTGTCGGGGCTGTCATTGAGGCCATGCAGGTATATTCAAGATACGCTGTCTCAAATGTACGCTCCTTGTACACCCCGTTCAGGTGGTTGGGTACTCTTGAGGTCCCGGTCCAGACTTGCGCTATGTAACCGTCTACCCCCTTCATTGAGGCCAAGCTGGCCTCAGGACTCACTATCTCCCACTGTGAATAGTTAATCAGCGAGTGGGTCGGAACGTAGCACTTCACGTCCATGCCTTTGCTCCTGCCGTATTCCTTGGCATAGGTCGTGACATCGTCCAGTGCCCTGTAGTAGAGGTGGTACTTTAGTTTGTTGGAGAGATATGTCGCCTCTGGCGATTCGTCCTGAGGCCTCCAAGGCTCCCCGTAATAATCCATCCACTCTCGCTTGAAAGCCTCACTGTAGCCTCCCCGGTTCCAGAATTCCGGCTCCTCAAAATACAGGGACTCGATTCCGGCATCGATGACCCTTTTGACCTGGCTCTCTTTGAAGTATTCCAGGAAACGCGTGGTCGGGACTATGTAGGGGACCATCTTCCCGTGCCAGATTGTGTCTCCGTCCGCTTGCATTTGGCCTTCGTCGAGGTGAGTGGCACCGTCCCACTTGCCAGTGAAATAGTCTACGTAGCCTCCCCAGGCGATTCCGGTCATGAAATCAACCCGGTAGCCTCTCTCCTTCCAGGATCTGATCCGGTTCTCGACAGCTGAGACACCTTCATGGCCGTCCTCTTCAAGGCTTTTCCCCGCACCATAGACCATCACTGCGTCCGCCCTGGTGTCGATGGCCGGGCTCCATGCCTTTGAGGTTTGGAAAGTGGTTTTAACCCTGTCTTTACTGACATTCCCTACTCGAGAAGCGCACGAAAACAGAAAAACCAAGGTCGTGAGTGTCATCACGGCCTTGGCTTCCCAAGTGTGTGTCATTTTCATTATTCCCCGACGTGGAAAGCGACCCTGAGGTCCTCAATCTCGGCATCGGTGATAGGCTTTAATGAGCCCAACGGAGCGGCGAGAATCAGGGATCTGGCGCTGAAATCAGCGACCTCGAGACGGTCGAAAGTGTTAATCAGTTTGTCACCGGTGACCACGTCCGAGTCATTCTCCAGCATCACGAAAGGCCGGTGGCGGAACTCGTCGGCGAGGTCAGAGAGACGCTCGTCGTACTGGCTTCCGAACGGGAAGGTTGGGATATCCTGGAGGAATATCCAGCTCTCAGGAATCGTCCGTACATCAAAGTTAACTCCTGTGGTGCAGAACCCCATCAGGGCGGGGGACTGGGTCAGGATGATGGAGTTGACTTTGGGATTGCGGCGATATATCTCGTAGTGGAGAGCCACGGAACGGCTCGCCATTTTTCCCGCCTCTACCATCCCGTCTTTGACCTGCACGATGTCCTCTGGATCAATGTCCCAACGCTGGACGTTGGAAGGGGTGATCAGGAAGTCGTTGCCCTTCCACCTGACTGATGCGGTACCGTATGAGCTGCACATCAGACCCTGTGAGCAAGCTCTGCGAACAATCTGGCAGATCTCTGTCCTGATGGCACGCTCCTCGGATGGATGGGTAACATTCATGAAGTGCTCGAACGGGGTGTTTACCGCCATTTCGTGCTTGTTTATCTGCTCTTCTGTCAGGTATTTAGGCTCACCGATGGTCTTGGCGTTGAGGATGGTGCGGGCGCATAGCTCCAGAGTCTCGAAACGCTGGTAAGCGTCGGCTATATCCTCTCCGAACAATACCACACCGTGGTTTTCCATTATGACGGCCTTATAGTCGGGATTTTTCTTGAACTCCTCCACTATCTTTTTGCCGAGCAACTCGCTACCCGGAAGTGCATATTCAGCGAAACCTACGGGTCCGCAGACAGCTCTAGCCTGAGGGATTATGCTGGTGTCGGGAATCTGATGGACCACGCTGAAAGTGACAAGTCCCGGAGGATGCGCATGGATCACTGAGTGGGCCTTCGGATTCATCTTGTAGATGGCCTTGTGGAAGGGATATTCCGAAGACGGCCTGTGAGGTCCTACTATAGTCCCGTCCGCCTTGACACACATTATGTCAGACGGAGTCAAGGAACCCTTATCTATTCCCGCAGGGGTGATCCACATGTCTCCGTTGCTGTCCATGATGGACAAGTTTCCACCGGAAGTGGTTGTCATACCGCTGCGATAGATCCTGCCGATGATGATAGCGATCTGCTCGGCGGGATGCATCAATTTGATATCCAGTTGTTTCATATTAAGCAAGCATTACCTGGCCACCGGTCACGGGAATGGCCTGTCCGGTCTCGCCAGTCTGTTCAATGGCATATAAGATGGCCTTGCATACATCCTCGGGATTGCATCCCTTGCGCATAGGCACCTTTGAGAGGTAATAATCCTTCACGTCCTGCACCGTCTTGGCTCCGGGGGCCTTTCCGGCCTTGAGATATTGGATGAACAAGCCCTTCTCGGGGTCGCTCCAAAGCGGTCCGTCGTAGTAGTTTCCAGGACAAATGGAGTTGACCTTGATCCTGAACGGGGCCAGCTCAAGGGCGAAGGACTGGGTCAGTCCGATGCCGCCGAATTTGCCTCCGGCGTAAGCGAAATTAGCCTTGCTGCCGACCAGGCCGCTCTTGGAGTTGATCTGGACAATGTCAGCGAAATACTCGGGGTCATTGGCGGTCTCGATCTTCATGACGTGGCTGGCCACCTTGGCGCAGAAGAAATATGCCTTATAATTGATGTTGGTGACGAACTCGAAATTCTCGGGGGTCATCGCCTCGAGGTCTCCGGCGCGCACGACACCGGCGTTGCTGACGAAGGCGTCAAGTGCTCCGAAATTGACGATGGTCTCTTTAATGAGGTTATGAAGGCTGTCCATATCGGCAACGTTGGTCTTCACGAATATCGCCTTGTTCGCTTTGGCGATCTCATTGAAGGAGGCTGCTGTCTTCTGGCCGGTCACCTCGTTGAGGTCGGCGACCACGATGTTCGCTCCCTGCTTGATCAATTCACGGGCGATACCCTCGCCGAAGCCTTGGGCGGCTCCTGTGACGATGATGGTTTTGCCCTCGACCCTGCCTTTGGAGGCGGTGGCGGCCACTTTGCGGCGGTAGTTCTCGACCTCCCAGTTGTCGATGAAGGAAATCTGACGGGCTGTCATGGGGTGCTCCCCACCGAAGAAGGAAGCGTACCATGCGACCTTCATGGAGTCCGTGAACACTTCGGTGACGGTCTGGGCCTCCTTGGCGTTGGCTCCTGCGGCTACAAGTCCTATTCCTTTGATGAGCAACACTTTCGGGGTGTGGCCTCGCTTCTCGACATAAGCCTCGATCTTCTTCTCGGCTTGCTTCACGAGATCCTCGGGACCCTTGTGGTCAATGTAGATGAATTCGCTCTTGCAGTAGACGATGCCGTCGGGAGTGAAAGGCTTCATCACAGGCGCGGCTTCGTCCTTTCCGCCGATAAACTTGCTGATGAGGGCGTTATTGGTGATTTTCAGGGTCTTAAGTCCCCGGCCTCCACGGCTTAGTATCGTCCTTATGGCGGGGATGGTCTCGCTGACACAGTCGCAAACAGCAGCCTCGCCCTCGGGAACGGGCTTGACCAACTTCTCGAGGGTGGCCATGACTCTCGCGTATGTCGCCTTGATCTCATCGGTGGTCTCGCCACCCACGAATATGCCGTGGTTCTGGAGGAATATCACCTTAGGCTCGACACAACGCTCCTTACGATACTCTTTGATCTTGTCATAGACCTTCTTGAAAAGGGTGTAACCGGGATCGGTGTAAGGGACGTACAAAGCGTCCGGGAAGAGCTCAGCGCATTTCGCCGCAGCGTCTTTTGAGCACATGAGTCCGTTCACCAGGGTGGGGTGGAGGTGGACCACATACGCTGACTCCATGCAGTTATGGAGGGATGTCTCGACAGAGGGGCGCCTGCCTTTCGTGAGGCATGCGGTGGCGAGGTCGTTCTTGACCTGCTCCTCCCTGAGGGTCGTGTCAGAGCTGTACACCTTCTCTCCCATTGGATTCAGCAAAGCCCTGTCCAGCACGGCGAAACCTTCTTCAGTGATTGTGGCCAGGGCATGACCGCTGGCCTTGACCCAAAGTTTGTCCGCTGTCTTGAAAGAGGTGTTTCCGCCTCCGGCGATCACATACTTGTCGTCGCTACCATACTCGCGCGACACTTCAACCAATTTCTCGATCTCAGACATAATCTTATTTGTTTAAGGTTTTCATTATAATCTCTTCCCCGGCGTCGACGGAGTCCAGTCCAGCCTGATGGGCGACAATCTTGCACGCTCCACGGAAGTTGGTGATTCTCAGCTTCTCGGAAAGTCCCTCGGGGTGGTCGCTACTGCGCAACTTGATGGATTCCATAGCCGGGGTGTTATGCTCGGAACCGAAAGTGACTGTGAATCCCTCGTCCTGGAGGTAGTCGGAATATTCCTCGAGCACCTTTGTCGTGTTCCTTGTGGTGATGAACTCCACTGAATTGAAACCACGTTTCTTCAAAGTGTCGGCTGCCTTTTGGAGGTCTCCCTCGAAGTCCGTGAACTCTCCTTTGGCGTTGTCGGCCAGGAAAGGATAAGTGGGGATACCACCGGCAGCTCTGATGATTTTGCAGACTGTATCCATCGGGAGGAAAGCCTTTGGATCCTCGGGGACGAAGGCGGCTCCTCCAGCTTTGAGAAGTTTGCTCCTAATCTCATTCTCGACAGCCGCCACATTATCCTGGGCTGATTTGAGTGGCGCGCCACCGAATATTCTCTCGTAAGCGGCGGCTCTTTCCGCACCCTCCTTGAATCTGGCCTCGATGGCCATTCTCAGGGCCTTGGCGAGGTGACGCTCTCTGACAGAACCTTTCGTCAATTCGTCGACAATAGTCTTGAAATCAAGGTTGAAACCCGCTCCTACAGCGTCCAGGTGGGAATTGAGTTTTTCGCACATTCTTTCGACTTGGGCATTGGACTCCTCCCTGACTTCCGATAAAAGCCACGCTTCCCTTCCCTTTAGGGTAGTCGGATAGGCGAGTCCTTTTCCGCTGATGTATGTTCGTCCAGGGTTATTGGGGTCATTGACCCTGAGTCCGGCGGCCTGGTCCTCGCTGTTCAGGGATATGAATTCTATTCCCATGATCGGGTAGAGGTGCCTTTTATCGCATCCGTCTTTCCAGTCAGCGTAGCCTTTCATGGAATAGAAGTCGTTGATTCCCACCACTCCAACTCCTTCCTTGACGGCCATGTCCAAGGCTTGGTCGATCCCGCTGAAGGCGCTGAACGAATAGGGGGTGTGCATGTGGGCGTTTACGTCGATGATTGTGCTCATGTGTTATTGTTTTTGTGATCAGAACAAGCCTTCCGGCAAATCCAGGGACAAGGTTTTCGCATCCTCATCGATATCTATGATCAGATCATCGTGAAGAGGGATCATGACTGTCTCTTCCCCGTGTTTGACATATAAACAAGGATTGCCTGGAATGGGCTCATAATCAATTATTTCTCCAATAAATAGGCCTTCCTGGTCATTGAGAGACCAGCCTATCAGGTCCTCTACGGATAATTCTTCTTCCTCGTCTGACGCGCCAATTATGGAATCTTTCTTGGCGAGAATGTCCTTTCCCACGAGTTCTTCAGCGTCGGTCAGGTCATTCACTCCGGTGAGATGTAGAAGAGCTTTTGAGGTCCCTTTCTCTTTATATGATTCAATAAAAAAGGGAACCGGAAGCCCATCAAACATGATGAACACCGGTTCCTTGAGATTCAAGTCTCCGATACCTGTCTCATGAAAACCCGCGAGGATTTCCCCTTCGGTACCGTAGGACTTCAGTACCCGGGCTATCCGCAGAAAATCTGAAGGAGCCCCGGACATTTTTTAAGCCTCAGCAGTCGCTTCCTCAGCGGCCTCGCCAGCTTCCTCGGCGGCCTTGGCGGCAGCCTCTTCAGCGGCTTTGCGTTGAGCCTCAGCGAGTTCCTCTGCCTTCTTGGCGAGAGCGGCAGCCCTCTCATCGTTGACCTTCTTCTCAGCGGCGATAGAAGCCTTGACCTTCTCGGCGGCTTCCTTCACGAGACCGTCTTTCTTGGCCTGGATCTTGGCATCCCTCTGAGCTTTCCAAGCGTTCCATTTCTGGTCGGCCTGCTCCTGGGTGATGGCGCCTTTCTCAACGCCCCTCTGGAGGTGCTTGCGAAGAAGAACACCCTCATAGGACAGGATCCTGCGGGTGACAAGTGTGGGCTGGGCACCTACGTTGAGCCAAGCCAGAGCCCTCTCACCGTCAAGAATGATGGTGGCGGGGTTGGTGTTGGGGTTGTAGGAGCCGAGTTGCTCGATGAAACGTCCGTCGCGCGGCGAGCGGGAATCGGCCACGACAATGTGGAAGAATGCGAAATTCTTCTTTCCGTGGCGCTGCAGTCTGATTTTAACAGCCATTGTGAATCTGTTTTTAAATAAATAATTATTAAACGTGTAACCCCCAACTCGTGGGAGCTCGCAAAGATACGAATAATTATGAAATCGAGAAAAAATTTTGGTATTTACAGAATAATGTATAATTTTGCAGTCCCAATCCAATGGGACACATACCTGCGGTAGTGGTGAAATGGTATACACGCTACTTTGAGGGGGTAGTGGGCGCTACGCCCGTGTGAGTTCGACTCTCACCTACCGCACCGAAACCGGCTTCAGAGTGATTCTGAGGCCGATTTTCTTTTATTTTTGGCGAGTTTTTGGCGACTTATCCGTTAATATTCCTCCATATTGTGACAGCCCCTTCTGATTTTGGATAATAATCGCTTATTCTGGCAATCATAGCGTACCCTGGCCACTCAAAATCAACATAGTCAGAGCTTCCAATGCCTCCATAGAAGAAATACTCCGGCATTCTGTCGCCCATTCTAACCGTCTTAGCTAAAGGAGCATTGAAATCTTTGAAGTCTGTCCAGTTTAATCCAAACCCCGTACCAGGTTGAATAACGGCCATTGCTTTTGGCATGATCTTATTGGCGAGATAAAGCCCAGAGTAAGCGGCGGCCCCTTCAGCGCCAAGATACAAAAGAGAGAATCTTTCCGGTCCGTGCTCTTCTCCGAATTCAATGTCCCGCTCAAATACCGCCCCCTTTGCAAAAGGTTTCCAGTTCTGCCTATACCTCAGATACTCTTTGGGATCAATACCATCAGGCATCTGAAGTGGTTTATCCGCCCCTATGTCTGAGGGACGCAGTGTCCTGGCAACAAGTAGGCTATATCCCCTGAAGCCATCAAGGTACTCTTCCAACCTATCTTCTCCTGTAGCGTAATCCGCATAGATATAACTGCAAATTCCCATCTCATCGAAGTGCTCATTACAGTATTTTACTACACCACCATCAATATCACACGCAGGATAGTAGAGGGAGTCCACCAAAAGATCATTTAGTGGAAGATTTCCAAACTCTATATCATTGATAGAGAGAGCTAATAAATGCTCAATCATTGCATTATTCGGTTTTTGACCGTATCGTAAAAATACTCCCAGATGAAAACCATTGCCAAAGTGTCTAACTCGCAATATCGAAGTAATGAAGATTTGAGGATATCCGTTGCCATCATGTCAGTAAACTGGAGTTTTGAGTACGCAGCTAATGCTGCGCCGCCATTTGCTACGGTATCGCCAAGTTCTTCTTTATAGCTATTCCAATCCTTCTCAGTAAACCCAGAAGCTTCAAGCACCGTCTTTTCAATTTCGTCAAGAAAAAGATAAGGGTTATCTACGGAGGCTATCCCGTCATTCTTTTTTATCCATTGAATGGGCATGGAGGGTGGGTAATTCAGGCTTTTTATTTGGGAACCATAAATCGGCTTGGAGTACTTTCTTTGTAAGAAACTGCTTGCGTTCAAAACTGCAGGAAGTACAACCTTGATAGACGTCCGGCCCTTCATGTATTTTGGGTACAGGAAGCAATCCTTCACAATTGCCTCCAAATCTAGCATATCCCTCTCTCCCTTCATTTTGACAGTTTCCTCACGCTTGGAGTGTGTGATGGAGTCGATAAAAGCAATCAAATCGTCCTTATCTCTTTCTGTAGAACCAATCAATTGTTCACGGATATCGCGAAGAATCGTGTTCTCATGGCTGGCATATCTGAATATCGGCCCGTCATCCATAGTCAGTTGTTTTCTAAGTTCACGCACAAAAGCAAAATTGGGGAATGTGTGCTTTTTTGTATTAATAAACTGCCCAGCGTGTTCAATGGAATATGTTCCATCAAAATTGAATGTGACAGCATGATGTGAAAACTGGAAGGCGACAGACTCGTAAGGCCTCATCCCCTTATAGAAAGGCAGGGCGGTGGCAGATGTCTCAAAGTCGATGAAATGAAGCTTTTTGCCTTTCCATTCGGACATATACTTTGCTAGAGCATCCTTGTTCAGATATAGCTTATTGTCTACGATAGCATCCCCAAATTCACTCAATATCTTCGAATTCTGGTTCTCAATGGCGTATAGCAGCTTTCTGCGCACTGGTATCTCTGCAGTTTTCGGTTTCAAGTCGACCAAGTCTATCTGAGAAAGAAAGTATTTCTTATTCTCTATCAGTTCGTCAACTCTTTTTGAAAAACCTGACATACTGAAATCGCGAAGCCATGGCCTTTCAAAATCTTCGTCATTAAGACCAGCTCTTTCTTTCCAACACTCTTTGAAGCCGTCCAGTTTCCCTTTATCCTTTATGCTATCAGTAGTATAGAAGGGACAATTGAAACACGAGTGAGACAGTCTTGACTCCAATTTGTGATGCTCACAATAAGCTTCTGCAAGTCGATTGATCTCTGAAATGTCTACATCGCAAAGATGATCTACATCAAAAGCTGTCAGGATGTGTGGCACATCAGCCAACATCTCTGCTCCTGGTCGAATGATGATTTTGTCGCCGGCTTGTTTTGTATTAATCTCGAAGAACTGATTCATTCCGTCAACAGGAGCCTGAATGGTTTTATCGGCCATCATCAAATATGCGTGGACGACAAAAGATGCTTCGGGGAATAATCCCTTCAGGGCGTTTACAACTACATATTTCTGAAAGGCAACGTCTTTTAGGTATTCAAGAACACCTTGGATTTTGATGTCCTTATCTGTAATCTTTTCGCCTCCTTCTTTCAAAAAAGACTTTGCCTTGACTTCAATAAGATTGATGCAGTTCCCCTTCTTCTCGATTATATCGGCGAGAACATAACATTTCCCGAATCGGAAAG
>JAFROA010000099.1 GCA_017429885.1 Bacteroidales bacterium
GATACGGATGTCTTTCAAGAACAAGACACGTCCGCCCGAATCTGAGCTGTCCTTACCGGCGAGAATACGGAGCAGGCTCGTCTTTCCCGTGCCATTAGGGGCTATCAGAGCTATCTTATCACCCTCATTGACATTGAATCCTATATGCTCAAAAAGGATCTTCGGGCCATAGGACTTCGATATGTTCTCTATTTGGAGATAGCTGGGCATCCGCTAAAGACCCTCCAAGTCGGAGTTGTCATAATCATTGAACCATTCCCCCAACTTCTCGCGGGCCATAATCTTGACCTCGGGGGTGATATTCTTCGCCACGGAATATAAAGCCCACATCAAAGCCGCGAGATCGTCTGTGTACCCCACGACAGGCAGGAGGTCTGGTATCAGATCCGTCGGGAGGATCAGATAACCCAACGCGCCAAGGATCTTGGTCCTGTCCGCACGGGGTGTGGCGGGATTGCGCAGCACGTAATACAGCAGCAAAGCGGCATAGACGACCTTTATCCCAGCCTTGCGGGCCAACCTCTTGAGTTTCCCCCAGAACTGGTCATCCGAGAAATACTTCCGGTACTTTTCGTAGTTATCCAAAACTTGCATAGCGAGTGTAAATATACTAAAAATCATCCATAATGATTATATTCGCGTATATGAGATCCTTTCTAGCACCCCCTCCCCACAAGGAGATAATGACCGGCCCGGAGGTCGACTCGATCTACAAGAAAAAGCGCTTGCAGGTCTTTCTAGGCATATTCATTGGCTACGCCGGGTTCTATATTGTCAGGAAGAATTTCTCGATGGCCATTCCTGGACTTGAGGCCCTCGGATTCTCCACCCAGGAACTCGCCGTGGTCCTGTCAATGAACGCCATCGCCTACGGATTCTCCAAATTCCTGATGGCGAGCGTATCTGACAGGAGCGACGCCCGGAAATTCCTCCCCCTGGGACTTATCATGGCCGCTCTGTCAATGGCGTTCATGATCGTCCCTGTCCAATGGCTGGGAATAGAGCGTAAAGGCTGGGCTATCGCCCTCATGTCCGCGCTGAACTTCCTGGTCGGATGGTTCAATGGTATGGGATGGCCTCCATGCGGAAGGGTCATGACGCATTGGTTCTCAATCAAGGAGAGGGGCACATGGATGTCTGTGTGGAACTGCGCCCACAATGTGGGAGGCGCTCTTGTGGGGCCTATGGCCACCTATGGGGCCGTGTGGTTCGGATCGTGGTTCTACGGCGCCCATTCCGATCACTACTTCCTCATCGGTTCTTTCGTGTTTCCCGCCGCCGTGGCGATTCTTATAGCCATAGTCGCCTATTGCCTCATCCGTGACACGCCTCAGTCTTTGGGACTCCCCTCGATCGAGAAGTGGTCAGGCCACGCCGCCCGCCATTACACCGAGAAGAGCGAGAGCGTGATCTCTGTCAAGGAAATATTCCAGACGGTCCTTTCGAACAAGCTCCTTTGGTACATTGCCTTCGCCAACGCCTTCGTCTACATGGTGCGTTATGGCTGCCTCGATTGGGCTCCGAAGATATTGACAGACAAGGGTATAGACATCACAAGCACAGGCTGGGCGTACTTCGCCTACGAGTTTGCAGCCATTCCCGGGACCCTGTTCTGCGGATGGTTGAGCGACAAGGTTTTCGGCGGCCGTAGAGCCCTGCCGACCATGCTGTTCATGGCATTAGTCGCGGTGGCGATATTCATCTACTGGAAAAACCTCGACAACCTCACTGTCATCATCGCCTGCCTCATCGCTATCGGATTCTTCATCTACGGTCCCGTCATGCTGATAGGCGTCCAAGCCCTTGATCTCGCTCCCAAGAACGCCGCAGGGACCGCTGCCGGACTTACAGGATTCCTCGGATATGTGCTCGGTACCGCAGTGCTGGCCAATATCCTCGTGGGATTCGTGATGAGAAGCGGTGGACTTGACACTGTGTTCATCATGTTTATCGCCGCCTGCGCGATCTCCATTCTTCTTATGGGACTCACATACAAGGCGGAGCAGTACCTCTCAAAGAAGAGCTAGATTCTTCGCTCCGCTCAGAATGACAATCTGACAATCTGTCAGCGATTCGCTGTTGGCAGATAATTTGATATCTTTGCAGTCGTTTAAAGGATAATGGATATGAGCAAGAAGAAAAGCAACGAGATAAAGAAAGACAAAGCTGAAGTCAAGCCGGAGGAGAAAGTTGAGACTAAGGTTGAGAAGGAAGTCGCTAAGGATGAGGATCTTCTGGCCAGCTTGAAGAAAGAGAACGAGGAACTCAAGGCC
>JAFROA010000100.1 GCA_017429885.1 Bacteroidales bacterium
ATTCCTTATCCGAGGGAATATCGCGGGTGAGTTATGTGAGGTCCGTGATGCGTTTCAAGTGCGACTGGAGAAAACGGTTGTTCAGGAGCGAATACACGGCTGTGAGTGAGCTTGTCACCACAGACCGCCATTCCGGGGACATTGAGCAAATTTCCAGAAAGGAGTCTTTCGGAGGCCGTGAGGTCCTTTCAGAATTAGCCGCGGAGAACTATGACCCGGAGTTTTGGAAGGACTATAACATCATCGAGCCTTCCGAGAGTCTCGACAAAGCTATAGTCAGGATCGTTCGGAAGACTGACAGAAATTGAGTATATTTGCGGGACTATGGCAAGAGGCGTTCTGTTTCTCATTCCTTCCCCGCTGGGCGACAGCGATCCGGCCGAGGTGATCCCCGGTCCAGTACTGAACCGCCTGAAGAGCATAAAGCGATATGTTGTCGAGGAGACACGCACCGCCCGCCGTTATCTGTCGGCGGCTGGTTTGAAGGGGCACATAGGTGAACTTGAGTTCAGGGAACTTAATGAGCACACCAGCCCGGAAGAGGTGGAGTCGCTTCTTGAGATGTTCAATGCCCCTGATGGCTCCCCTACTGATGTGGGACTGATTTCTGAAGCAGGGCTGCCTGCGGTGGCAGACCCGGGAGCCGCACTTGTCGCCCTCTGCCATAAACATGATATTCAGGTGGTTCCGCTGGTCGGTCCCTCTTCCCTCATGCTCGCGCTTATGGGCTCAGGTCTCAACGGCCAGAGTTTCGCTTTCCAAGGTTATCTTCCCGCTAAGCCGGAGGAGAGACGTAAAGCCATCAAAGAGCTTGAGAAGCGTTCCTCCCAGCTCGGACAGACTGAGATATTCATTGAGACGCCATACCGCAATGACTCGATGATGACGGATCTTCTCGCTGTCCTGCAGCCTGCCACGAGGCTTTGCGTCGCCGCTAATATCACCCAGCCAGACGAGACGATTCTCACTAAGACCGTCAAGGCTTGGCGTACGGGACACTTTACTATAGGCAAGAGGCCTTGCGTATTCCTATTCTTAGCGAAATAGTTGATTCTGATCGATATGATGATAGATAGAGACGTAACCATAGAATTGACCGGAATGGAGTTTCACGCCTTCCATGGATGCTTGGAACAAGAGCGGAAGGAAGGAAACACGTTTGTGGTTGATTTCCGGGGCAAGAGGGATGGGAAAAAGGCCGCTAAAACGGATGACCTCAAGAACACCGCTGACTATAGCAAGATCTATGAGATAGTGGCCTCCGAAATGGCCAAACCGTCCAATCTCCTCGAGAATGTCGCCGCCAGGATTGTCGACGCGATCATGGAAGCAGACTTCGGATTCTGGTTCGCGCAAGTAAGGGTCTCGAAGAAGAATCCACCCGTAGGTGGTGTCTGCGCATGGTCCAGAGTCACAGCGACTTCCGGAAGCTCAGTCAAGAGTCTTCAAGACATAAACGAATCTTTCTGAATATGAAGATAGCCTTCCTGACACTTGGCTGCAAGCTTAATTACGCCGAAACCTCCACATACGAGAGAGGTTTCGTGGCTGCCGGGCTTGACGTGGTCCAATGGGAGGACAAGGCGGATGTTTATCTGATCAACACTTGCTCCGTGACTGAGCGGGCGGAGAAGAAATGCCGCAACGTGATCCGTAAGGTCCACAGGGTCTCGCCTGAGGCGAAGATCGTGGTTACTGGCTGCTATGCTCAGCTGCGGCGTGAGGAGCTTGCCGCCATCGAAGGTGTCGCCCTTGTCTTCGGCGCCGCAGAAAAGGGCCGCGTCGTCCACGATACGCTTTCCATTCTGAATGACGCCTCAACGTCGGGGGAGGGTATTGCCCCCGCTGGGCCTGGCCGCCCGTGGCCAGGTGAGCGGGAGGGGCCCGCCAGCGTAGCTGGTGGGAGGGATTTACC
>JAFROA010000101.1 GCA_017429885.1 Bacteroidales bacterium
ATACCATAATGAGTCGCAATGTGTCTAACGGAATAACCCTCCTCAAGTAACTTCATATACTTAAGGCGGTCTTCATAAGTGTGCTTTTTGTACATAACAAAACCCCGAAAGTTTTTTGTCTAACTTTCGGGGTTCATGTCACCGAGGCGGTGCTTTTTCTGTGCCCGTGGGCCCTTCTATTTACTGAGGGGCGTTCCCCTCAGACTCCCTGAACTCGCTTCGCTCGGACTGGCGGATATCTATTCGAAGCGGAAGGAATTGATTGTGAATAGGTTCTTGTCCTTGTCTCCGTGGAAGCGCATCCTGATCGGCTTTACTCCCTTCAGGTCGGTGTTCACCTTTGCCTCAAGGGTTATGAGAGTCTTCCCGTCACCCTCCGGGACTTTGAAAGTGGCCACATTATTGCCGTACAGATATTCCGAATAGACATAGATCATTCCGCCGGCCTCCGGGCAGATTGAGAGGATCATTTTCGTGGGTCCGTCCTTGAAGTCAAAGTCTCTCCAAGCGGCGGTGTCGAAGTCACGTATCTCGCTGAGCCTGTGGTTCTTATCGATTCTGGCGTGGCCTGTAAGATAGCATGCCCTTCCAGCGACCGGATCCGAGCCGATGGCAAGGTAAGGGTCAAGCGGTTTTCCCGCTCCTGTCGAGGTCATCTCCACTTCCGGGATTGACCCGTCTGGTAGAATCTTTATAGGCTCAACACAGCTCTGGCGCATTGTGTTGGAGCCTTGAGATGCCCTGTGATAGAACACATACCATTTGTCTTTGAACTTGACCACGGAACCGTGGTTGTTCCACACTGCCGGGTCACAGCCAAAGTTATCGATTATTACCCCACGGTATGTGTAAGGGCCTGTGACGCTGTTGGATGTCGCATATCCAAGGCAGGTAGGCATTCCTCTTCGGCTGATGTCAGCGAACACAAGGTAGTATGTCCCATTGTGCTTGAATGCCTGTATCCCCTCATGGAAATGATGATTGGCTTCGGTGATGATCCCGTCCTTTATGGTCGAGGGGTCGATGCTTCTCATATCGGGATTCAACTTGGCGCATTTGGCGGAGAACTGCCCCCAGAACATCCATGCCTGGCCATCGTCATCGATGAATACTGAAGGGTCGATCTGGTTCGCATGCTCGACTGGCTTCCCATCCTTGAAAGGACCGTATGGACTGTCTGCCACAGCGGTTCCTTCGGGGTCGGGGCCGGGTTGGGAATAGAAGAGGTAGTATTTTCCGTCTTTCTCGATGCAATCCGGGGCGTAAAGCGCCTCGTCGTTGTATCTGATCTCCTCTGATGTGAATGACTGTCCACCCTTCCAGTGAATCATGTCCACAGTGGAGAATACATCGTATTTCCCCGAGCAATAGTACGATGGATCTTCATCTTTAGAGCCGTAAACAAATAGGGTAGGGGTCCCGTCAATAGTCCAGACTCTGGCCTGTGGATCGGAATTGTAGGCTCTGTTAAGCAGGATCGGATTCTGCGCCATCGCCATTGAGGAGGTGAGCATCGTCATCGCCACGGTCAATAATATCCGTCTCATTATACTTTTATTAATCAGTTATTAATCAATTCTGAACACTATTGCTGACTGGAAGGGAAGATTCTCAGGGCTGAGGATCTCCAACGCGTCCTCGTTACGGCTCCACTTGAGTTTTCCCTTATGCCCCAATAACTTGACTCTCTTGACACTGTCTTTCAGCCCCGCTTCGGTTCCAAAGGATTTGATACGGATTGTGTTTCCAGGTTCAGGAGGATTCATCATGAAGGCGTACACGGCGCCATCAGCGCCCTGGGTGAAACGTATGTCTTCATGAGAATACTGGAATTCAGCCTGTGCTTTACCAAGTCCCCCGCCTGGAAGTTTGATGAGGTGTCCTTCTTGGTCCAAGGTGCCCTCACCGAGGGTTTTCCATGCTTTGCTGCCGTACACACCTTCTCCGCAGACCTTCATCCATATTCCGACAGTCTCAAGCATCTTCTCTCCTTCCTCATCAATCGAGCCGTCAGCTTTGATCGGGACACAGAGGGCGCAGTTCCCGTCACGGGTTACGGCCTCAATGATGAAATGAATCGCGGATGAGGCGTCATATATGAATCCCGGGGCGTAAAACCAGTCACCTATAGGGGCTTCACGAATCCAGGGTTGGGAAGTCTTTATGTCATCCGGGAAATTGAATTCCTCAGTGGTGACGGTCCCGTTGGTGGGATTCCTGAACTTGACCACACTGAAGGTGTTCACTTCGCCTCGGTCCCGGAGCGTGCGATTATAGAAGTCTGCCATGACTCGGGGCATAGCGTCGCATTTGTATCCGGCGCCTGTGCCATCGCCGCAGAACGGGCCTTGAGAGGTGCCGTCAGTGTAGATGAAGTCCGGGTCGTAGTGGTGGGTGACATCCATGATTCTCAGAGCCCACTGAGTGGCGTACCAACGAGCATAGTCAATGTGATGACAGAATATCCCCTCATCCGGGACAATTTGTGAACCTACTGATTTATATTCCCTTAGATCGATTCCGTATAGTCTTCTCGGGTCAAAGCCTTCCCACCATTTCCCCTTACCGTCCTCAAGAGTCTGGTTGCCGTCATAAGGGATTCCGGCTTTGTTGCCAGAAGTATCTGCCCCGAATGCGGTTTGCCACCACCACCAAGTGTACTCGTGGTGGAAGGTCACCCCGAAACGCATGCCCTCCTCGCGGCAGGCCTCCGACCATTCTTTAAGGAAATCCCTCTTGGGACCGATGTTGACCGAGTTCCAAGGCTGGTAGCGGGAGTTCCAGAGGTCGTAGTTGTCGTGGTGGACTCCTTGGATAAGCAGGAAGCGGGCTCCGGCTTTTTTATAGAGGTTGGTCAGTGTGGCGGGATCGAGTTTGGAAGGGTTCCAGACGTTGAGGACATCCTTGTAACCCACTTCGGAAGGATGTCCGAAGCGTTTCACGTGATTCTCGTAGGCTTTATTGCCCTCTTCGTAAAGTCTGCGGGCATACCAGTCGCCGCTTTCCCCTGATGCTTGCGGCCCGAAGTGGACCCAGATGCCCACCTTGGCGTCACGGAGCCACTGGGGTGTGCCGGGATAGTTCTCCTCGATGCTTTCCCAGGTGGGTTGGAATGGTCCTGGTGTGATAGGAATATCCAGTTTTACCTCGGGAAAACTGTCCGGAGGAGCCATGGTGACGCTGGCTATTGGCATTTTTTCGGGAACTTCGGGAATAGGGGGAAGATCCGGTAGGGGAGTATTATCGGTTTTGGCCTGCCGGTTGGCGCATGATGTGGCGCAGAACGCCATCAGAAGCGCCGCGCAGGCAATCGCGATAATTTCTGGCACGAATCTCTTCATGCCACTAAGTTACGAAAAAAGGAGGAAAGGGCATGCTTTGCGGGCAAGGTCTAATTTTAGGTGCTTGACCTTGCCCGCCGAATCGGCCTTCCATCGCCCTGCAGCCCCATTTCCCCCGGCAAGGTCCCCCATGTGAAATTAGACCTTGCCCGAAAAGAGGGGTTATCCCTCAAAGACTATCGCCAGCATGGCGACCCCGCCAAAGTGACGGATGTTGTCGTGGACTTCGCGGACGACAAGGCGGAGCGTCTCACAGTCCGGCTCTTCGTGCCAAACCAGATTCTCGCTTTCCTTGAAGTCCTTGACTTCCCGGACACTTTTGCCCAT
The DNA here is from genome assembly GCA_017429885.1 of Bacteroidales bacterium. Lineage (GTDB taxonomy): Bacteria > Bacteroidota > Bacteroidia > Bacteroidales > UBA932 > Cryptobacteroides. The sequence continues at coordinate 3,669 of JAFROA010000101.1, forward strand.
ATTCTTTGCCAGCAGGGCGAACCCGGCCTCGTGAAGATATTGACGGTCACCTGTTTCAACGATGTGACGGATCCCTTCCCGGCCGAGTTCCCGCTCCCAGTCGAAGACCACTTCCGCCTTTGAGACCGGTCTGAAGTCCGCCCGTCCGTCGTTGAAGTTTATTCCCTGGAATCCGTTCTCAGCCTTGATCTGCCTCCAGGTTTTTCCATGCATGTTGCTATAGCCCTTGTCCGGGGGGATCACATTATCGTCCGGAATCCAGAGCGAGTCGCCCGGCTCCCCAGTCCATCGTCCTCCCGAAGTGGGAATATTCTTCCTGCCCCGGTCGCTGAACAACTGCCCCCAGAGGGCGTCCAGCATCCTCTGGTCCCTCTCCGGCAGCTCATCAAACCGCCTCTGTTTCAGCCCATCATCCCTTATCCCATCCAGCTCCCGCTGGAGAGTCGAAAGGCGCTTCGCCCGGGAAGCGAGAGAGGCGCTGGTAAAAGAGTTTGACCTATTAAGCAAAGATTCAATAAGAGAAAAAAACATATGGTGTTTCACTATTTATTCTTGACTTCTGAACGAAATTGACTGAAGTCTTTTTTAGCGCTATCATAAGTTTTTTTAGTAGCATTCCCAATAAAAATGCTACCGACTGTTCCTCCTATTGCAATCGCACCTTTAATGAGTGCTTTTATTAAATTGGGATTCATCTATTTATTTCTTTTTAGAAGAATGTTTATCTACGAACTTGTCAATACTATTAACAATCCAGTCGCCAGCCCTATCTCCTTTATTTTGAATATGTTGGGTGGATCGTCCTATTATTTTATCCTTTGCTTGCCCGCCGAATGTCTCAAGAAGGGCTTTGATAATGTCGTTCATTTCATTGAGTGTTTCTGAACAAAGCTATCTAAAACTACTTATCTGGTCAAGGTCATAAGTGGGTCAAGTTTGCCTTATGCTATTTAGAAGTTCAGATGATGTTTATTTGAAATTATGAAAGAGAGTGCCTGGATAACTTGCGTTAGAAGATATCCGTAAGTCACTCTCTTTAAGATCATCTGTTAGCAGCGGCATTTGCCTGGGAATATGCAACCCATGGTACCGTTGTTTGTCCCTTTAAAAATGGAGGAGTTTACAACACGTGAAACAAGGGAAATGTGAAATAAAGGTTTCATAATGATTAAATAATTAATGAGTGGTTATAATAACAGTGATTAATAATTCTATGTATTTGATTAGGAATATCTTCCTCAAAATGACTTAATGCCTCGTCGATGCTTCTTCCCTTTAGAGGATCTTTCCCCTCTCTAATCTCTTTAACAAGTTGGTGTCGTATTTTGGCGAAATAGCAATTATCTTCAGCTGGTATTTCTATTTTTCCATGTTTGCTGAAATTTAATCCTGGACACAACATACAATACTTGCAATGTTCTTCTTTGCCACAATAAGGATATTTTTCATAAGTCATTTCTGACAGTTTTTTTAGCATTGGATTGTTTGAAAGAATCTCTTTTATGGAATGGGATTGAACATTTCCAATAGGGCTATGAAAACATACGCAAGGTATGACATCCCCATCAGGTGTTATGCAGATATTATTCATGCCAGCTAAGCATGCGACATCCTTTTGATTTCTATTTAAAGCGCCAAAATCTTCCAGGTCTTTACCAACATGGAATTGCACTCTATTATCCATAAGCACAACTTTTAGCTGTTCTTCGGAGAGACGAAGATAATTGCTAACACACTCGTCCCCATCGGAAGAATCCAAAAGTCTGCCATCTATTTGAACTTCAGCATTATAAGTTTCCCCTAAAGCAAAAACCTTCGGATAATCTTTGAAATTCAACCGCATTAATGGACATTTTATGATGAGCGGTACTCCTATCTTATATAAATTCGCTAAAACTTCGAGAGTTATCTTTAGTGATCCTGGAACTCGTGTAATTCTATCATGAACATCAGGGTTTGTAGAGTAGATTGTCAATCCAATATCAAGAGGAAACAATGAAGCCAATCTCTGTTCTTTACCCAAAAGACCTAGTCCGTTAGTGAATATCTCAAATGCGATCTCTTTTTCATATAGGTAAGAAACAATGCCCCAGATATCCTTGTTTGAAAAAGGATCACCACCAGTAAGACAAACTTTCACAACTCCAAGATCGTTCAACTCATCGATTATTCGTTTGTAGTCTTCAAAAGATAGAGTGCCATAATTTGATCTAAAAGATATTTCGTCGTTATTTCGAGTCGCCCCAGGATTATAGCAATGAATACATTTCTCGCTGCAATTGTAAGTTAGCTCAAGAACAACATCTGCAACTCTATTATTTGTTCTTTTTGCAAATACAATTTCTGTTTCGTTAATAATGCTTTGACTATCATTCACAAGGGGCTTATTGATTTGATTCGCCAATTCATTAGAATGAAACGGGGCCTCAATTGTTTCTATAAGTGACAATAGG
>JAFROA010000102.1 GCA_017429885.1 Bacteroidales bacterium
ATCGTGCTCAAGGAAAGGAATGAGGGATGCGGCGACTGATGCCATCTGGTTAGGAGCGACGTCCATGTAGTCCACCTGCTCCTTGGAGACGACAGGGAAGTCGGCCTCAAGGCGGCACTGGATACGGTCGTCGGTGATCTCACCGTTGTCATCCATCTTGACCTTGGCCAGGGAGACATATTTATTCTCCTCCTCCTCGGCGGACATGTAATGCCAGCCCTTGGCGGTCAGGTCAACCTTACCATCCTTGACCTCGCGGTACGGAGTCTCGATGAAACCAAGCTGGTTGATTCTCGCGTAAACGCAAAGTGAGGAGATAAGTCCGATGTTCGGGCCTTCAGGAGACTCGATAGGGCAGAGGCGTCCGTAATGTGTGTAGTGGACGTCTCGGACCTCGAATCCAGCCCTGTCCCTGGAAAGACCTCCGGGGCCGAGAGCTGAGAGACGACGCTTGTGCGTGATCTCTGCCAGAGGGTTGGTCTGGTCCATGAACTGGGACAACTGGCTCGTTCCGAAGAATGAGTTGATCACGGAAGAAAGGGTCTTCGCGTTGATCAGGTCGATAGGGTTGAACTGCTCGCTGTCGCGGACGTTCATCCTCTCACGGATAGTTCTGGCCATCCTGGAGAGACCTACGCTGAACTGGTTGGCCAGCTGCTCTCCCACGGTGCGGACGCGCCTGTTGCTCAGGTGGTCGATATCGTCGACAGTGGCCTTGGAGTTGATGAGCTGGATGAGATACTTGATGATCTCGATAATGTCGTTGTTGGTCAGCACCCTGACCTCGGGATCTGTGGAGAGGCCGAGTTTCTTGTTCAGACGGAACCTTCCGACAATGCCCAGATCATACCTCTTCTCAGAGAAGAAGAGTTTGTCGATGACATCCCTGGCAGTCGCCTCATCCGGCGGTTCAGAGTTGCGGAGCTGTTTGTAGATATAGTTGACAGCCTCGATTTCCGTGTTGGTCGGATCTTTCTGGAGGGTGTTGTAGATGATGGCGTACTCGTTGGAGTTGGCCTCGTCTTTCTGGAGGAATATGGTCTTGACGTCTGTGTCACCGATCTTCTCGATGGTGTCGTCGTCGAGGACCTCGCCTCTCTCAACGATAGCCACAGTCCTCTCAATGGGGATGACTTCTCCGGTGTCCTCGTCCTCAAAGTCTTCCATCCAAGTCTTCAGAACCTTGGCGGCGAGCTTCCTGCCCTTGTTCTCGGCGAGAACCTCAGGAGTGGCCTCGATTTCGTCAGCGAGTCCGAAGATGTCTATGATGTCTTTGTCCGAATTATATCCGATCGCCCTGAGAAGCGTGGTGACCGGCAACTTTTTCTTTCGGTCGATGTAGGCGTACATGACATTGTTGATGTCAGTCGCGAACTCGATCCAGGATCCTTTGAAGGGGATGATCCTGGCGGAGTACAGCTTAGTGCCGTTCGCATGCATGCTCTGGTCAAAGAACACGCCTGGCGAGCGGTGGAGCTGGGATACGATTATCCTTTCCGATCCGTTGATGACGAATGTGCCGGCGGGTGTCATGTAAGGAATATTGCCGAGATACACATCCTGGACCCTTGTGTCGAAGTCCTCGTGCTCCGGATCAGTGTACGAAAGGCGGAGTTTTGCCTTCAGAGGAACATTGTAGGTAAGCCCTCTATCAAGACACTCCTCGATAGAATACTGGGGAGGGTCGATGAAATAGTCGATAAACTCGAGCTTGTAGTTGTTCCTCGTATCCTCGATCGGGAATATCTCCTGGAACACCTGGAAAAGACCCTCGTCTTTTCTGCTCTCAGGCGTTGTCTCCAGCTGGAAGAAATCCTTGAATGATTTCAGCTGAACTTCCAGAAGGTCAGGATATTCCAGAATCTTGGATGTAGCGAACATTATTCGCTTGTTGTTAGTCTTTTTTGACATGTTCTGCCTTTAGGAAATGGGGAAAAACTTTATACGACAAAAAGGTTTAGAGCCCACTAGGCTCTAAACCTGAAGATAATCCCGCAAGCGGGAAGC
>JAFROA010000103.1 GCA_017429885.1 Bacteroidales bacterium
CGCTCTGATCCAGACATTTCCGCCTGACTATCCATTTGTCTCTTATAAAGATGACACCAAGCGCTTTAAGGTCTCTCAGTCTGGAGCCTATAAAGTCATTGGCAATGCCGTCCCGCCGATGCTTGCATACAATATAGCCTGCCGGCTCCAAGATTTATGGCCGGTCTTATTCAAAAAGTAATATCTATGGCAGACAAGATGACTCCTGCGCAGCGCCACCGCTGCATGGCCAGCATCAAAGGGAAGGATACAAAGCCCGAGATGCTAGTCAGGCGTTATCTCCATGGCCATGGATTCAGGTATTCACTTCATTCCAAGAGACTTCCCGGGAAACCGGACCTTGTCTTGAGAAAGTATCACTCAGTTATATTCGTCAACGGATGCTTCTGGCATGCGCACCCTGGGTGCTCCAGTTACAGGAAGCCAAGTTCCAATATTGACTTCTGGGAAGAGAAGGTCCGGCGCAACAAGGAGCGTGACGCCGCTGATGTGGCTGCGTTGGAAAGCCTGGGATGGCATGTGATGGTGGTCTGGGAGTGTGAGCTCTCCAAGTCCCGTTTCGAGTCCACCATGGACAATCTGGTCGCCGGTTTGAGGCAATATCTGGAAGTGGAGCATATTCATAGGATTCCACTCTCTGTCAGGAAAATGTCTAACCAGGATCCGTCAGAAATGTAGAATAGGTCTTTTAACACTGATTATCAGCGAGATGAAACCTCAAAACAGACAACTAATATGGTGGGTTGGCGCACTTGCCCTTGGAGTGGTTCTCGGCCTTTTGCACGTAGGCTGGATTGACGCCACATGTGGCTTTGTCGCAACTGTCTATACCCGTCTATTCCAGTTCCTTGCTGTCCCGACAGTAGCTCTGGCCATCATGACTACCCTTATCTCATTCGGGCGTCAGCGTGGCACCAGGAAAGTATTCGCCCATACGATCACATACACCCTTCTCACGACCTTGGCTGCCGCACTCGTGGGTATGGGAATATATCTGATGATAAGCCCCCAAAACCTCCCGGAAGGGATGTTGTCTTCCGTGGGAGAGGTTGCTCCCGGGGGATCTACCTTCTATGAACATATCGTTTCCGTTATCCCTAATAATGTTGTGCAACCATTCTTGTCCGGAAACGTGTTGTCAATCCTTCTTATAGCTATCGCTATTGGACTCGCGTTGGCGTGGATGCCTGAAACTGAAGGGAAAAGCGTGGTGGTTAAGGGCATATCAGGATTGCAGGAGCTGTTCTTCACACTGATAAGGGCTCTTATCTGGACGTTACCTCTTGGAATCGCGGCCTTCTCTGCCCAACTCGTGGGGCAATTGAGCGGGGGGATCATCCTTGGTTCGCTCGGCAAGTACACAGCGGTCATTCTGATCGGGAACGTTATCCAGTTCCTCCTTGTGTTACCTCTCTTCCTGTTAGCGAGGGGAATAAATCCTCTGAAGGTTTTCAAAGCGATGGCTCCGGCTGTGGTGATGGCTCTTTTCACCAAGAGCTCAGCCGCGACCCTTCCCGTGACTCTGTCCTCTGCGGAGAACAGGCTTGGAGTAGATCCCAAGGTATCCCGTTTCGTGCTTCCGATATGCACCACAATCAACATGAATGGTTGCGCGGCGTTCATCCTCGTGACCTCTCTTTTCGTGATGCAAAACGCGGGGATTACCCTTAGTGTCGGCGCTATGCTTCTTTGGGTGCTGATCTCTGTAGTGTCAGCGGTTGGAAACGCCGGTGTACCAATGGGTTGCTTCTTCCTGACAGTGTCATTGATGACCGGAATCGGAGCCCCAGTCGAAGTGATGGGGCTGATCCTGCCAATCTATACAATTATCGATATGGTTGAGACCGCGGAGAACGTGTGGTCAGATTCCTGCGTCTGCGCTATGACTGATAAGGATCTTCGCGGTTCGGCTGGCGGCAGTGGCGGCAGCCTGGGCGAAGTCTAGTCCGTTGGAGGCGTAAATGATCCCTCTTGAGGAGTTGATCAGCAGTCCGCCTTTTGAGTTGGCACCTGCTGCTATGACTTCCTCAGCGCTCCCTCCTTGGGCACCGACCCCTGGTACCAGGAAGAAATGGTCAGGACAGAAGTTTCTGATTTCCTTTAATTTATCCGCCTTGGTAGCGCCGATGACAAACATCATGTTATCTGGTGTAGAAATCTCCATCATCTTTTCGATAACCGAACGGTAAAGAGGTTTCCCGTTTCCGGCCGTCTGGAAATCAGCCGACGAGGGATTGGATGACAGGGCGACGACAATGGCGAACTTCCCAGGGTATTCCAGGAATGGGGTGACTGTCTCGCTGCCCATGTATGGGGACAAAGTCACGGCGTCAAAATCGAAGGTCTCGAAATAGCTTTTCGCATACATCCTGGCCGTATTTCCGATGTCGCCACGCTTGGCGTCGGCTATGACAAACTGCCCGGGATGGTTCAGCCTGATATGCTCAACAGTCTTCTCCAGAACCGCCAGCCCGTCCGCACCAAGATATTCGTAAAATGCCAGATTGGGTTTGAAGGCGACGCAATATGGAGCGGTGGCGTCAATGATCCGTTTGTTGAACTCCAGCACCGCATCCGCGACACTTCGCCCGGCTTTGACGCATTCCGGAATCTTCTCATAATCAGTGTCCAGCCCGACGCACAGCACCGAACCCTTCTTCCTTATCTCCGAATATATCTGATCTGTTGTCATATCCTTGTTTTTTACCCATTTCAGAGGACTATACCTCCCGGAAGGCCTGGCCGCCCGTGGCCAGGTGAACGGGAGGGGCCCATCGCTAGCGATGGGAGGGATTTACCTTCGGGAAGGTATAGTCCTCTGAATGCGATTAATCATAATACTCATAGAATTTGGCGATGGACTCCATACCGGCGAAGAACTGTTTCAGCAGGTAGCTCTCGTTGGGGGAGTGGATGGTATCCCTTTCCAGACCGAAACCCATCAACAACGGATCCGTCCCGAGGATCTTTTTCATGTCAGCGAGAACCGCGATGCTTCCGCCTCCACGACTCGGAACCGGCTCTATTCCATAGACTTCCGTCATCGCCTTAGATGCAGCCTGGAACGCCGGGGAAGAAATCGGAATCAAGAATCCCTCTCCGCCCTCGCAAAGCTTAACATCGATGGAGCAATACTTCGGGGCGATCTTCTCAAGATGCTTCTTCAGGAGCTTGGATATCTTGGCGCTGGATTGGTTGGGAACCAGTCGCATGGAGATCTTCGCGTGAGCGACGGAAGGAAGCACTGTCTTGGCGCCCTCGCCGGTGTATCCTCCCCAGATTCCGCACACATCCAGGCAAGGCCTGATACCGATTCTCTCAAGGGGCGTGTAGCCCTTCTCCCCACGGAGGGCCTTGACACCCACCGATTCCTTGAATTCTTCCATGTCGAACGGAGCTCTGGCCAGCATTGCCCTGTCGGACTTGGAAAGCTCGACAACGTCATCGTAAAAACCTGGAATCGTTACCCTTCCGTCTTTGTCAATCAGACTGGAAATCAAGTCGCAAAGGGTCTGGATAGGATTCGCGACAGTTCCTCCGTAGTGGCCTGAGTGCAGATCGTGGTCGGGGCCGGTCACGGTGACTTCAACATAGGCCATACCCCTCATCCCGCAGTTGATCGACGGAACCTTCTCGGAGATCATCGTGGTGTCAGAGACCAGTATCACATCGGACTTGAGCCATGACTTGTTCTGCTTCACCCAGGCTGGGAGTGAAGGGCTGCTGATCTCCTCCTCTCCCTCAAAGATAAACTTGACGTTATGCCTCAGTTTCCCTGTCTTGACAAGATATTCAAAAGCCTTGATGTGCATGAACAACTGCCCCTTGTCGTCGTTCGCTCCACGGGCGTAGATGGCATCCCTGCCAGTGGGGTCTTTCTTTATGACGGGCTCAAACGGGTCAGTGTCCCATTTGTCAAGAGGCTCCGGCGGCTGGACATCGTAATGGCCGTAAACCATCACCGTCTTGAGCTTCGGGTCAATGATTTTTTTGCCGAACACGACCGGATTGCCATCGCTTGGATAGACGCCTGCCTCGTCAGCACCAGCCTCCACAAGCAGGGCGGCAAGCCTCTCGGCACAACGCCTCATATCCTCTTTATGCTCTTTCTTGGCACTGATTGAGGGGATCCTGAGCAGAGAGAACAACTCCTCGAAGAACCTTTCCTTATTATCTTGAATATATTGTCTCATAATTATTTCCAAAATGATTTACCTTATGAAATGTGTCGGAATCCATGGCTCTTCGCCACGCCCTGGGGCCTTCTGCCCACCTGTGGCTTTGAGCAGCCAAGCCATATTGTGGGCGAGTGCTCTCATAGTCTGGAGACCCTCCAAGTCAAGGGTTGCTTGACCCGCCTCTCTGCCAAATACGATATTCCAGTATTGTGAAGTCACAACCGGCATATTCATCATTTGGAATGGTAAGTTGAGGGTCTCAAAAGCGGCGCTGGAGCCACCTCGGCGACAAACTGCCACCGCTGCAGCCGGCTTGCCGGCAATGCTGCCCCCGTTGGAATGGAACGAACGCTGGATGACAGACAAGAGCGCTCCGTTAGGTTGGCCGTAGTAAACAGGCGACCCCACAATCAACGCGTCAGCCTCGGCATATTTGGAGCTTATCATGTTGCAGACATCATCGTCGAAAACACACCGGCCGGGATTATCCTTGCACTTGTCACATGCGATGCATCCCCTGACCGGCTTATTACCGATCCAGACAATCTCGCTTTCAATCCCTTCCTGCTTCAGCGTGTTGGCGATCTCGGTCAATGCCACGCTAGTGTTACCGTTTCTCCTGGGACTCCCGTTGATAATCAGTACTTTCATATTGCTTTCTTATTGAAGGGAAGC
>JAFROA010000104.1 GCA_017429885.1 Bacteroidales bacterium
AATACATTCTCCCCCGAATGGTGGCGTTTTACAAGATCAACTATGCTCTCAAGATGATAGATGGAAGGATCTTTCCCGAATCGGCTCATGTACTGGTTCCAAGTCAGATAAGCCTCCTCGAGAATGTCATTGGCGAAGACTGTCGTGAACCGGTTTTTATTAAGCAGCACCCAATCCCCATCAATGGCATGGTCAATCAATCTGGAATCAGAAGGAACTGACTTCTTGTGACAGATAAACGCTCCCTCAAACCCAAGATCCATTCCCCCGCACCCGGAGAAAAGGCTTAACAATCTCAATGTGTCCGATTCCCGCTCCATAACAGCCTTATTTCCTTTTGAACAAAGGGGCTTCCGCAGTCTTCGACGGTACCCCGTCCTTGAAATATGGCCAACCGCTCCTGGTCCAGAACACACGATCCATATTCATGCAACGGCCTTTGTAGCCATTATCTTTCCAGTAGGCGTGATATGTCATCCAGTCATGGCCTTTATCATCGGTGACGATTTCGGCATTATGGCCAGGACCACAGAAAACGTCGCCGGAATCCCGCGTGAGGATAACCTCATCGTACAAACCGTCGTCACCCACTATCATCGACATTCCTGTATGGCTCACAAACGGACCCACAGGGCTCTTGGAACGGCCCACGACTATATGATAAGTGCTTTTATCACCCTCACAGCAGGTTCCTTCCGACGCGAAAAGATAGTAATACTTTCCTCTTTTATGGACATAGACGCCCTCCATCCGGTCTCCCGCCACCTTTACAGGCTCGCTGCCGGATTTAATGGAAAGACCGTCATCGGAAAGCTCAACCACAAAGATCCCGGATTTCCGTCCTTTTTCAACGTCATCAGCCTTCCTAAGGCTCCCCCAGTAGAGATATTTCCGTCCGTCAGTGTCCTCGAAATAATTGGGATCTATGGAGTTACCCACTCCGGTGTTGGACATAGAGACAAGCATCCCCTTGTCCTCGAACGGCCCAGTGGGAGAATCTGAGACAGCGACCCCTGAGGCACTCCTGTCATGGTCTCCCCAAACCCCCATAGCGTAATAAAGGACATATTTCCCATCAATATAATTTATATCCGGCGCCCAGAGAACTCCATCCGGCTCCCATGACGGACAGGTTTCATCAGGGAAGGCCTCACCCACTAATCCCCAATCAACAAGATTAACGCTCTGATAGACCGGAATCTGGCAAAGATCGTCCCCTAAACGGATTCTGGTCGAATAAGCATAAAAATACCCATCACGGACACGGTTATCCAAAACCGAGGGATCAGGACAATCGCTTGCCATGACAGGATTGTCGTAATACGACACCTCGCCACGACAACCACAAATGACAAAAATAACCAACCACAATAGATGCTTTGAAGCAGACCTTAAGCCTCCTAACCACTGCCACCCTCGGCACGTTAAGAGGGAGGGGCCCATCGCCTGCGATGGGAGGGGCCGCAAAGCGGCGGTTAGGAGGCTTAAGGTCTGCTTCAAATTATATTGGAGAGTTTCTCCTTGGCATAAGCCAATGTGACTGTAAATGATTTCTTCCCGGAAGATGGAGCGTCGAACATGGCATCATCAAATATCTTCTCGCAAATGGAACGTAACCCTCTGGCTCCCAACTTGTTCTTTATTGCCGTATCCACAATCAGCTCCTTGACGCCCTCCCCTATTTTGAGAGTCATACCGTCCATCTCGAAGAGCTTGGCATACTGCTTCAACACAGCGTTCTTTGGCTCGGTTAGGATTCTCAAAAGGGCGTCCCTGTCAAGTGCATCCAAGTATGTGATGACAGGAAGGCGGCCGATAATCTCAGGGATAAGGCCATAGGCCCTCATGTCCTGCGCGTCGACATATTTAAGGAGATTTTCCTTGTCTATCTTTTGCTTCCGGGAAGCACCGAACCCGATGACTTGGGTGTTAAGTCTCTGCGCGATACGCCTTTCAATCCCCTCGAAAGCGCCACCGCAGATGAAAAGGATATTCTGAGTGTCAACATGGATAAACTCCTGCTCAGGGTGCTTGCGGCCTCCCTTCGGCGGAACATTTATAACATTGCCCTCCAATAACTTGAGCATCGCCTGCTGGACTCCCTCTCCCGAAACATCACGTGTTATTGAGGGATTGTCGCTCTTGCGGGCGATTTTGTCTATCTCATCTATGAACACTATACCCCTCTCTGCCTTGGCCACATCGAAGTCAGCCTCCTGGAGAAGACGCGTGAGAATGCTCTCAACGTCCTCTCCGACATACCCGGCCTCGGTCAATACTGTAGCGTCCACGATTGTGAACGGGACCCCGAGCATCTTGGCTATTGTCTTGGCTAACAACGTCTTGCCTGTACCGGTAGGGCCAACCAGAAGGATGTTCGACTTCTCCAACTCGACCCCGTCGTCGGGCTTGTCCACCAGGTTGTGATTGATCCTCTTATAGTGGTTGTAGACAGCGACCGACAACATCTTTTTCGCCCTGTCCTGACCTATCACATACTGGTCCAGGAAAGCCTTGATGTCGGCTGGCTTATTCTTATCGTCAATACGCTCCGAAGAGCTTTTGGCGACCGATTTCTGGACTGTATCAGCTATATAATCGTGCGCCAGCTCCACGCAGTCGCTACAGATAAAACCATCAAGTCCCTGCAGCAGGAAAGGAACCTCAGATTCCTTCCTGCCACAGAACATGCAATGCCTTTGTGATGATCCTTTCTGGGCCATCACTTGGATTTCTTGGAGAGGATCTCGTCCACCATACCGTAATCGAGAGCCTCCTGGGCTGTCATCCAGAAGTCACGGTCGGCGTCAGCGAAAACTTTATCATAAGGCTGGCCAGAGTGCTGGGAAATGATGTCGTAGAGTTCCTTGCGGGTCTTCTCTATCTCCTTGGCGG
>JAFROA010000105.1 GCA_017429885.1 Bacteroidales bacterium
AGATCAGACCGTTGTCACCAAATTTATCTTCAAGCGTGAAAGAGAAACAGGCATGTCCCTTATCCTCACCAAGAGCCTTTATCTCATCATCCGTGTAGCGTACTGTCCTGAGATTGAACTGGTTGCTTCGTTGGCTGAGTTGAGCGACCCTTGGCGTGTTGAATGAATCAAATCCATTCACCTCGCTTGTCATTCCAAGAGACTCGAGGAATTCGTCCTCATTGGTGAAAGCTTTAGCCGAACCTTGGCGCTTTGCCTCCTCTTGATACTGCCTCGTTCGGTCTTTGTCGTTGCCGGAATAAGAGGCGGTCTCGAAGAGGTTGAGGGAATATAGATATTCAAGATAGTCCCCAGGATCTTCGGGCAGCTCAGGGACAGTGATTTCAGGTATATTCTCACGTACTATATTCCTTTCGAAAGGATTGTCGTCGAGGAATACCATAGAGTCGAATCCGATGTTCAGGATACTCTGGATCAGGCGGATGTTGTCGGCCTTGTTGTCCCAGTTGGCGATGAACACGGCGAAATCATCGAGCCTGAGAACCATCTCTGGGTTCTTCTCGAAAGGCTCTTTCGCCTTGTCCTCATCATTCTTGCTGCAGACACAGATGATTATGCCCCTGTTCTTCAGCTTTTTGATCCATTCCTGGAACTCCGTGAAAGCTTTCCCAATCCCGAGTCCATGGCCTATCTGAATATTCTCCCACCCGTCATCTCCCACGACTCCACCCCATAGAGTATTGTCGAGATCAAGAATCAGGCATTTCTTGAATTTTCCTTGAATTGCGGAGATTATGTCAAGAGTCCTGCTGGCGACAAAAGGCAGAGCGTCAAGGCTTAGGACCATCTCGGTGCTCACGTACACGCTGCTGTCGAACATCCAATCACGACCGAACTTGTTCTGGAGGCCGGCGATGTCGCAGATGAACAGATTTGGATATTCCCTTGAGAGGTTCATCAGCTCGAAATTGAGCTTGCGGACCTGGTAGGTGAATGATCCTGTCAACCTGTTTGCGAAAGAGCCGAAGACGGTGTCTTCGATCTCGGGGTAGTTGTAATATATGATTTTACCCTTGACAGACTCGCAGAGCGTCCTGATAAAAGACAAGCGCTCGTCGGCCAAGGTTTCCCATTGTTGAGTGTCGTTCTCAAGGCTATATTTCTCAAGCAGCTTGTGAGTGGACTGGAAAACAATCGTAAAGTCAGCTCCAAACTGATAATAATCAGAGGTCGGGTCAAGGATTTGCCTCTCCACCTGGTTGTACTCGGCCTCGAACAAATTGACCGTTATTCCTCTTGAGACCGCTTCTCCCTTGATAGCAGTTGCGAGGAACTGGGTCGCGGTGTCGCCAAGAAGAGCGATCCGAAGCCCCTCCGGATTCTCTCCGGCCGCCTTAGCGAGTTTCTTTAGTTGTTTGAATTCCAACATCATTTCTGTCTTTTCCAGATAATTGTCTTCTTCTCCATCCTTAAATGCCCCATTATTCAGTGACGCTACCATCGGTAAACCCTTTGCCCCACCACTTGTCATTTTCAGGAGTGGGGTAGAATTGAGGCAGGTAGAATGCTATCAGGCGCGGCATAAGAACTGTTTGATGTAACCTTCAAATTCTTGTTCGGCGTACAGCCCGAATAACTTGGACAGTAGGAAATATGTGATCCCGCCCACGGTCACGGATACTCCAAGGGATATCCAATTGTTCTGTATCATAGTGGAGAAGCATAAAGCCTCTGCTAGAACAATTAAGGATATCAGGAAATATGGATAAACTGATTTGACTTGCTTACCGAACGAGTAGCCAAGGA
>JAFROA010000106.1 GCA_017429885.1 Bacteroidales bacterium
AGTGGCCGAAGTGTTCGGAACCGCCTTCCCGTAGATAGGGAATGTCGAAGCATCCGTGTAGACATAAGACTTGTTTTCCTGCGCGTGCACCGCTACAGCGGAGAATAACAAAAAGCCCAGAATGGCCTTAATCTTGACAAATAGTTTCATGGCATTCATATATGGATACACACAAAATTAACGAAAAAAGCCCAGTATCAATAATTATTTGATAACTTGCGGCCATTCACTGATAACCAATCCGAGCACAATGAGAAAGATTCTATTGGTAATAAGCATGGCCCTCTCTGTGATATCATACGGGCAGCAGCGCCAGCGTCCTTGGCTTAAAGCGATGGAAGACAGGATGTCGGACGATGAGAGAGAGATGCTCAAAGCCATCTATGCTCCCACAATCGTCGCCACACCCTTGGAAGACGCCAGAAGGAGCGTATGTGTCATGCCGGACGGCGAGATCCGTTGCTACGGTTCTGTCGGACGCGATGAAACCACCCCGAAAGGAAAAGCCGCTTACCTTTCCTCCATCGACGGCGGGCTCACATGGAAACTATATTATTCCCGAGGCAATATGGGAGCCGCCACTTATATCCCAGAGAAAGGAATCTTCGTCACTTCCACGACAGATGCCGAAGGAACATGGTTCCTGATTTCCAAAGTCGGGCCGGAAGATCCGGACCCGGTTAGAGTCAAAGTGTCCTCCTACAAGTTCTCCGACTGCTTCCAGCCAACTAAATCAGACTTTTCCGACCGGATTTTCTTCACCGGACAACGCCGTAACGAGCGTAATGAGTCTGTCCCGACTTTCATTTATACTGACGACTATGGGAAATCTTTCCATCTGGTCGAGCTTCCCCATCCACCGAAACCAGTAATAGCGTATCCTCACAAGGGGGTCCGGTGGAGCAACGACTGTGGGACCGAGCCTATGGCTTGTGAGCTCGGACCAAATCTAATGACTATGCTGATCCGGAACACCACCGACACATTCTACCAGTCTTTTTCCAAAGATGGTGGCACGACTTGGACTCATCCGGAACCTTCAGTATTTCAAGGATGTATAACCACACCGTTTATGCTTCCACTCTCAGACGGGAGAATCCTCAACTTCTGGAACAACACCAGGCCACTGCCGGAACTGGACCACGAGACCCAGATGCCTCCCTTGGCCGAGACCGTAAAGGATGGGACATGGGAAGATGTGTTCACCAATAGGGATGCCGCTCATGCCGCCTTATCAGAGGATGGTGGCGGGACATGGACCGGAATACGTGAGATCTACCTGAACGGGATACGGAACAACGCGGACTTCCGATATGTGGGAGGAGTATTGTACTCGCTCGACAAAAGTGTCCACCAGTTCCAAGCATTCGAGTTGCCTTTCAACAAGATCCTGGTCACTCTAGGGCAGAACCCGGTCTCACGCCGCATGCTTATCTTCGACCTGGATTGGCTCAAAGAGACGGAGCGGCAGGATAATTTCATCGAAGGGCTTGGAGGTTTGAGCACCTTCGTATATGTCAAAAGTATCTCTGGTTCCGCCGAAGCATATGCCGGAAACGGCCACTGCGCCTGGAACCGCACTAACGGAGCCCTTCTCGTCCCTGACCCGGAAGGAGGCTACTCTGACGTCCTGCAGTTATCGAAATATCCTGACGAGCGCCTGTTCAACGACATCCAGGGGCTAACGTGGAACTTTCCCGCCAGCCACGAGGGAGAGGTGGAGATAGGATTCTTCCTTGCCGAAGACACCATGCGGATTAACCTGACAGACTGCTGGTTCAACCCATGCGACCCATATGTGGCGTCACAGGCCCAATTCTCCACCGACCTTACAGCTGACAATGTTCCGTCCGGCGCCTGGCACACCCTCCTGCTGAAATATGATCCGGAATGGGTGGAGATCAGTTGTGACGGCAAGGGCGTGACCCGCCTGAAGGCAAAGAAAAACAGCCCTCTCGGGCTGTCTTATCTGAATATCCAATGCGTTAGCGATTCTTCCAACAGCAAAGGGACATGTATCCGCCTCCTTAAAAAGAGGTGATGAGTCTTAGAACATGTAACGTACTCCGAGACCTAAGGTCAGGAGGCCGTTACGGCGAACCTTACCGTCTCCGAACATCAGACGTGGACGAAGGCTCAATGAGAACTGGAGCGGGAAGTCAAATATGTACTCGAGCCCCACATTGCCAAGGAGACCCGCATAAACGACATTCTCATGATCGGGGTTATCCCATACGGCGACGCTGGCTCCAGGTCCCACATAGAAACCCCATTGCCCCTCAGCGGTCCAATCCGGATGGGCTATCATGAAATTGTAAACCCCATCAAGGTGAAAAGCGTTAGTGTTGAAAACGTCGTCCATGCCAAGCTCGAACTCCAGGAAATCATTATCCCCGGCATAGTTCTCATAGCTCACATCAGCTCCGTAATTACCGATACGCACACCTACAGCTCTGGGCTGGGCGACAGCCGCGAAGGAAAAAACCACCAATGCGGCTAATGCCAAAACAAACCTTTTCATAGCTAGACCATTCCAGAGAATCCCATGAACGCCATCGCCAGAATACCGCAGGTCACCAAAGCGATAGGAACGCCTTTGAACTGTTTCGGGATGTCGTTAAGCTCAAGATGCTCACGCATACCGGCGAAAAGGATCAAAGCCATTCCGTATCCGATAGCCGTCGCGAAAGCATAGACAACCGATTGCCCGAGATTGAGCATATGTGCCGGACCGCCACCGAAAGTGAACTCCTTGGTCACGACATTGAGAGCCACACCGAGGACGGCGCAGTTGGTGGTAATCAGCGGGAGGAATATTCCAAGAGCCTGATAGAGAGAAGGGCTGATCTTTTTCAGCACGATCTCGACCATCTGTACCAAGGAAGCGATGACTAGAATGAAAGCGATCGTCTGTAGGAATTCCAAGCCGAAAGCGACCAGCAAATACTTGTTGATCAAGTAGGTGACAAGAGTGGCCAGGGTGATGACGAAGACCACCGCCCCGGACATTCCGGTAGCTGTCGAGACCTTACTGGAGACACCGATGAACGGACATGTGCCCAGGAACTGGGCCAGCATTATATTATTGACGAATATCGCCGAGATGATTATGAGAAAAAATTCCATGGCCTAACTCTTTTTTGCGATTTTGTTGAAAAGGACCATCAGGTATCCCAGGGCGATGAACGCTCCGGGAGCCATGACAAAAACGAGGATACCGTCACCGGAGATGAACTTCCATCCGAAAGCGGATCCACTTCCGAGAATCTCCCTGACAAGGCCGAGGACGGTGAGGCTCATAGTGAAGCCGAATCCTATTCCCAGGCCATCAAGGGCGGAGTCCACAATTCCGTTCTTGCTTGCGAAGGCCTCAGCGCGACCGAGGACGATGCAGTTGACGACGATCAGCGGGATGAATAGTCCCAGAGTCTTGTACATGTCAGGTGTATAGGCCTGCATGGCGAACTGGAGAATCGTGACGAAAGTGGCGATGACAACTATGTAGACAGGGATATGAACCTTGTCCGGAACCACAGGTGCGATTGCCGAGATCACTATGTTAGAAAGCACGAGGACGAACAATGTCGCGAGACCCATGCTCATACCATTTATGGCTGAGGTTGTTGTCGCCAAAGTAGGACACAATCCAAGGAGCAGGACGAAGGTCGGGTTCTCCTTGAAGAAGCCTTTGGTGAATATGCCTAATTTTCTCTTGCTCATAGCCTATTCTCCTTTAATGGTATTGAAGGCCTCCACAGCGTTCTTCACAGCCAAAGTGTAAGCCCTGGAGGTGATTGTGGAAGCGGTGATAGCATCGACATCCCCGCCATCCTTCTTGACGGACAGGATCTTGGAGGAAGGGTCGAAGCCTTTAAACTGTGAGTAAAAATGCTCGTCCGTGTTACACTTCGCGCCGAGTCCGGGGGTCTCTGTGTGGGACAGGACCGAGGTGTTATAGACCGCCCCGTCAGGGGTGATTCCGACCATCAAGGTCAGAGGGCCACCGAAGCCGACGGTTGTAGACTTGACGGCGTAAGCCTTTACCTCTCCGCCGGAAGTGCTGATGTAATACTCAGACGGTTGTCCGCCGACCTCAACAGGCTTTGCCTCAGATAGTTCCCCACCTTCTGGAAGAACCGCTCCGATGGAGGCTTTAAGGATGTCCGCATTGGCCTTGGCGATCGGCTCGGCGGTAAGGACATACATCCCTCCGAGAAGCGCGGAACAAACCAGGCAGACCGCCGTCAGGCAAAGAGCCATATTGGTAAGATTGGATTTAGCAGCCATATTCTATGCCCTCCCGTATTTTTTCTGATGGAACCAGTTGTTCAGAAGAGGAACCGTCGAGTTCATGATAAGGATAGCGAAGCTCACGCCCTCGGGATATGATCCGAAGTACCTGATCATCAATGTGATGAAACCAATTCCTATACCGAAGATAATCCCACCCTTAGTGCTCATCGGGCTAGTCACATAGTCGGTTGCCATGAAGCAGGATCCGAGAAGGAGACCTCCGGTGAGAAGGTTGAACAGAGGATCTGTGAACTGGGCGGGATTGGCGAGCCAGAAGATGCAGGACACGGCCGCTACAGTGCCGAGGATCGAGAGTGTTATCCACGGCTTGATGACCTTTCTGGCCACCAGGTAAATGAAGCCGACAAGTATCGCTATGGCGCAAGCCTCTCCAGCCGATCCCCCGATGTTCGCGAAGAGCATCTGTGAATATGTGTACCCATGGCTTGCCATAAGCTCAGGCACAGAGGCGCCTTGCATCAAGCCTTCCTTGATAGCTCCAAGAGGAGTCGCACCGGAGACGGCGTCAACACCGAAAAGCCCCTGAGGAATCTCCCAATGGGTCATATAGGTCGGGAAGGATATCAGCAAGAACACGCGTCCCACAAGAGCGGGGTTAAAAATGTTCTGTCCCAAGCCTCCGAAAGTCATCTTGGCTACCCCGATAGCGACCAAGGCGCCGATGAACACCACCCACCACGGAGTAGTGGAAGGGAGGTTGAGAGCGAGAAGAATACCCGTCACGGCCGCTGACCAGTCTCCCAAAGTGGAGACCTTCTTCAAGCAAAATCTCGTGATGAAATATTCAATCGCCACGCAGGAGAGCACGCTCACGGCCAGCACAAACAACTCCTTCCAGCCGTAGAACAC
>JAFROA010000107.1 GCA_017429885.1 Bacteroidales bacterium
GCCTGCCTCGCGTGCCAGGAATGATCCTATGGTGTCCTCCGGGTTCCTTACAGATGCGAGTAGCGACACAAGTTTCCTGACGGCGGGAGATGATTTAAGGCGGAGCGAGTCGTCGGAGATTACATTATAGCCTTCGTCCATAAGCATCGACGCCACATGGGATCCCTCTGTATTGTTCCTCACAAGAATGGTTATGTCTCCTGGAAGAGCCCCGGCTTCCATGACTTCCCTTATTGTCTGGAGAATATACTGGTCCTGATCCTCAGCATCGCAGAATATCGCCTCCACAAGGCCTTCAGCGGTGTCTTTGGTCATCGCCTCTTGGCGCTCGAACCCTTTATCTTCCCGCTGACCATATATAGAGGAGACGGACAGCCCTGCTTCCAGTGATCCTTGTTTGTTGTCCAAGCGTCCGGCGGCGTAGGCGAAGAAGTCGTTGTTGAATTCCACGAGCCCGCGGAGGCTTCTCCAGTTGCCTTTGAGGCTTTCTTGCCCGGCCCTCGGGAATTGTTCTGCCACATCCTTGGCCATCAGTTTCCAGTCCGATCCTCTCCATCTGTAGATGCTTTGCTTAACATCTCCGACAAGTAGGTTCTCAAACCCTTGCGAGTCGCTGTTGGATATCAGTGGCCTGAAATTGTCCCATTGAACCCTCGATGTGTCCTGGAACTCATCGAGAAGGAAATGCTCGAAACGTGTCCCTAGCTTCTCGTAAATGAAAGGAGCGTCCGCACCATCGATTATATTCTTGAGAATGACATTCGAGTCATCCAGACTCATGACGTTCTTCTCTTTCAGGAGGGTCTGGAACTCCGTACGAAGCTCCGAGGCGATTCCGAGACCTCCTATCTGCTTTATGAGGATATGGGCGGTACGGTAAGCTTTTGATCCTTTGTGGTAGATGGACAACAACTTGGCGACAGGAGGGGCAAGGGCACCCTCAAGACACGCATATTTAGGTTGATCGTTCTTCCTGAACCATTTGCTGAAATAAGAGGCGTCTCTTTTAAACGTGTCGGTGAAATCCCGTATCTCTTCTCCCGGTTTCACCCCGGTGATTCTCAAGAGATTCTTGCCTATGAATCCGCTGGAGGTGTCATTTGGGGATATTCCATTGTCAGAGAATGCTTTCTCCACCTCTGCCGCGGCTTCCCTCATGTCTTTCTCATAACTGGAGATCACGCTTCTCATCAACTTCCGCATGTGAGTCAGGCTCTCTTTAGAGTAGGCTTTCTCTTCATCGATACCGTTTTCCTCGATAACAGCCCTGTGCTCATCGGACTTCAATCGGTTGGCCACATCATTGAGGCTCTTCTCAAGCTTTGGTCTCTCGCCTTTCTCGAGCTGCTCCATCATGCTGTCGCTTAACCAGTTGAGCATGCCCTTGTCATCCTCAGTCAGGGAATCGAGTATCCTGTCGACAGTCTCGGCAACGAGGGACTTCTGATCCAGCTCGACCTGGTAGGATGCGAATTGGCCTATTTCCCTGGAAAAAGCCTTCAAGGTCTGTTGGAAGAAGCGGTCAATCGTACTCACCGAGAAGGCGCTGTAGTCGTGGAGGATACGAAGGAGCAGATCGCCAGCCTTCTTCTTCAGCTCCTCAGCCGTGGGGAGGAGTGAGGGCACGAAATCGCTTATGTATGAAGACTTTTCCGGATCTGTAGCCAGGAGGTGCAGTTCCTTAAGGATCCGGCTTTTCATCTCATCAGTGGCCTTGTTTGTGAAGGTGACGGCAAGGATGTGCCTGTAGGCGACGGGGTCGCTGTCAGAAAGCAGAAGCCTGATGTATGTCTTAGCCAGGCTATATGTCTTGCCGGATCCGGCTGAGGCTCTCAATATCTTTATCATGGTCTCACCTCCCGCAAATCATTTTGAAATCACACCAGGAGCAAGTCTTTTCCTCGTCGGTCCTGCGCCAAGGGACGGAGGTGTCCGTGAGCTCTCCCAAAACCTTATGGAGCCGTTCCATGACTTCCTCATTGAATTTGCCGCACATGGGCACGCTCCTGACCCCTTCCTTGAACAACACCGCTGGCTGGTAGATTGAGTTCACGACAACGCACCCTTGGACATCAGGATCCTTCTTGGTGAGAAAATCGTACAGGAATAACTGGAAAGCTATCCTCGGCCGTTTCTCATTCTTTTCCCCGAACAGTTCCTCGGCTGTCTTGACGGCATTGTCGTCGTTTATGTCCACATCCTTCTCTTCGACTTTCCCGGTCTTGTAGTCCACAATCCTCACTTCACCGGGGAGGAAACTGTCCATCCTGTCCACGTAACCCATGAACTTGAATCCGTCAATCTCACCGAAATATTGCCTCTCCAATCCTATGATCCTGAAGGAGTCCACCCCGAGCCTTTCCATCAGTTCCTTGTCCCTTTCCAAGGTCTTATGGACATATTGGAGGATTATATTCTCCAACACCAGGTTCCTGCCGGAGACTTCAAGTGAACGCAACTGGGTCAAGATCAGGCTTCTGACCCTCTTTTTTATGTCATCCTTCCGCTTGAGCCATGAGGCGATATACTCCTTTGTGATCACCTTCAACGCGCCCGGGAAAGCCGCGTTCCTCTCACGGTCGCTCATGTCATAGGAAGGATCCATCGCTCCCTCTCCCATGTAGAGAGCCTGCATGGTGGAGTGGTAGATGTCTCCGAGCATCCCGGCATCCAGGTCCTCGGCAACCTCATTCTCTTCCTTTAACCCCTCCACTTTGGAGAAATAGAATTTCGCTGGGCAGTCTAGATAGTTTTTGAGGGAAGACGCGGAAAGGATCGTGTCCTTCACTATCCGGACGTGCTCGTCAGTCTTCGGGATAGCCCCGGCATCGCCGTGAGTCTTCGCTCCCGCTCTCGCCAGGCTTCTCTTGATCGGCAGGTTGTAGTGGTACTCAAGCTGTTTGATGAATCTGCTCTCCTCCCCGTTCTTCAATCCCTCGGTCCTGGAGTCATACAGTAGTGTGACGGTCTCCGCCCTCTGGATCATGCGGTAGAAATAATATGACCAGATGGCGTCCTGGCGCTCATAAGTGGGCAAACCGAATCCTTTCCGGAGTTCCGGTGGGATGAAAGACGCGCTGGCGCCCCTTCTGGGGAACACTCCCTCGTTGCAGGACAGAATGACCAGATGCCTGAAATCCAGGGCTCTGGTCTCAAGGGGACCCATGATCTGAAGCCCCTTAAGAGGCTCTCCGTTGAACGGGACTGACATGGGGGACAGCAGTTGGTCCAGAAGTCTGGAGAATGTGGCCGGCAACACTTCCAGGTCCTTGCCTTCAAGTTGGTTTATGGCGTTGTACGCTTTCTTGGCGAACTCCAGCTCAATAACCATGTCGGGATCAGCAGCCATCAAGGAAGCGAGTCCCTTGATCATATCCTTGAGATATCCGGCGAAGCTATGAGTCTGGGCCTTGGACCCATGAGTGGGATCCTTGACTATCGGTTTGAATATCAAATCCAGGAAACCGGTGCCTGTCAGGTCTTCCTCCGGGATATAGTACTTGGCATCTTTTTTAACCGCCTCGACTATCTCCTTTGTCTGTTGATCTTCCGCCGTCACCTTCTTGAACAGGCCGGAGGAGAAAATCGCCCAGACGTGGCTGTGGTAGAAATACCAGTTCCCGTCCTTCTTTCGAAGCCGGTTCTGCATGGCAGCGACCAGACCTATGAAATCAAAGAACGCGCTTCCTTTCATAGGGTATCCCATGGTCACATTGATGTCTTTGATCTCTGGAGGTATCGAGTTCAGGACAGGGATTAGAAGGCTCTCGTCCGGGAGTATCACGGCATAGGAGTCGTCTTTCACAATGGAAGGGAGAAGCTTTGCCTGCCCTGTCGAGGAAGGCACGCTGATAACCTCGATTTCGGGAGTGCGGATGTCTTGGCCGTCAAGCGGGAAAGCCTGGCCGAAATCACTGATATTCCGGGACATGAAAAGGGAGGCGTTGTTCTTGGGATCCTTGAGGAGCCCACCCTGGAAGTCCCAGACGAATGAGCCGATTCCGGCATTCCTCATCTTGCGGGCAACGGTACGCTCACACTCGTTTAGGGCGTTCAGGCCGACGAACACGAATTCCCTCACGTTGGGAAATGACTTGCCGAGCACATCGGTCACCGGCTCAGCCTCGAGTCTGTCGACCAGATTCCTGTAAGTCATTCCCTCATAAGACATTCCCTTGGAGGAAAGGACAGCCCTGAAACTCTCATAAAGAGGGAGGAGGATATTCCAGATTTGCAGGAACCGCTCCTTCATATCCCCGCTTCGTCTGCCCGGATCTCCGGAGGGAGTCCTGAAATGGCGGACAAAGCGTTCCATGGCAGCCTTCTGGGTCTCGGAGAGATACGAGAAGGAGTCTTGGATCTCCCGGAACTCCTTGACATTGGTGAAGAGCCGCTTGGGATCGACAAGATACTTGTCCACATCATCGAAGTCTCCCAGGATCACATCGCCCCAGAAGATAAACTCGTCCAGTAGCTCTGCGGAGGGATTCAAGGTTTTATAGCAGTCGTACAGATCCAGCAGGAGACTGATCCTGTCGCTGGCCTGCGCCCCGGAGATCTTATAGAAGAAGTCGTTGATGGTCAGTAACTCGGGAGCGATTATGGGTGAACCTGTGGCAGCCACGGCCTCGCCAAGGTATTTCTTGAAAAATACCTGGCTCCTGCGGTTGGGGAAGATGAGACACCTGGAGGAGATGTCCCCGGAGGCCATAAAATGGTCGGCCACTTGTTTCAGAAAAGGTGTCATATCACTACTTCTTCATAAAGATAATCACAATCCTCGGTTTCGCAAAGATAAACTGTGTTTGTGCCAAATCAGGGTACAGATATAATGGAAAATAGTTATTATATTTGTGAACACACTCATTATTTATTGTCATGAAAAAGAAATTCAGATGTTTAGTTTGCGGTTACGTCTATGAA
>JAFROA010000108.1 GCA_017429885.1 Bacteroidales bacterium
GCGATATAACCCAGGGGATGCCCTACATGCAACCCGGCTCCAGAAGGGTAAGGGAACATGTCGAGAACATAGAACTTAGGTTTCGACGGGTCCGCCTTGGTCTTGAAAGTACCTTTCTCCGCCCAATAAGCCTGCCACTTGCTTTCAATTGTCCTGAAATCGTAATCCATTATCTGTCTGTTATTTCTGAATATCAATACTTTTTCAAACCGAAACTCTTGGTCCCTTTCTTCTCCAAGCGGAACTCAACGTAAAGGGACATCTCCGAGCTGACTTTCTGCCCTCTGACCTTGCCGGGTTTCCATTGGGGAGAGGCGCTTATTATCCTCACAGCCTCATCGTCCAGAAGAGGATCCGCCCCCTTCAGGACTTTCACATTCCTGACCTTACCGTCATCACCGATCACAAAATCCACAAGCACGCGCCCCTGAATGCCCTGGCTGATAGCTTCTTCGGGATATTTCATATAAGAATACACCCATTTCTGAAGGAACACTTTCGGGTCGTCACTCCCGAGGAAAGAAGGCTTGACGTCGCAATCGTAATATGGTACGGCATCAGGCACACCTCCAGTCAATTTAACCACATCGGAAGGGTTGAATATCGGTTTCGGTCCTCCAGAGAGAGCGATCGCGTAGCTGTAGATGAACTCAAGTTCCCTCTCCATCGTCTCATAGTCTATTATTGACTGGGTGTCACGCTCTGTGTCATGAGCCGGATACCTGCCAGTCGTGAAAAAGACCGAGGGAATCTTCTTGTCATAAAACGCTATATGATCTGAAGGGTACGGCTCTTGCGCCGTGATGGTCGGTCTGATAGGCTGCAACTCGTTGGAGAGGGCCTCTGCGATCGCATTCATGTCGGCATTTGAGGCGGTATATGCGAAGAAACCGTCAGAGCCGGTGCCGAGCATGTCCAAATTGATCATGGCGTCAATATTGGAAACATCAGAGAATGACCTGTTAAGGAAATACCAGGAACCGGCGAATGCCTCCCTTGAGGCACCGAAAGCGACCAGCAGGACAGACCTGCGAAGCAAGGCCTTGTTGGTCTTGAGCATCCGGGCGAGCTCAAGCATCATAGCCACACCTGACGCGTTCCCGTTTGCCCCGTAATAAATCTTCTCAACCTTCACGCCATCTACAGTCATAGACCCCGTGCCAAGGTTATCCATCCTGGCGCCTATGACTATGTAATTATCCCTCAAAGTCTTGTCACCTCCTTGAATGAAAGCGCACACATTCCTTGAGATGAGGGTATCGCCATTCTCCTGACGTATTCCGAAAGGGTCTCCGCCATCCTGTGAAATCACATCGATCCCATAGGATTTCAGTGTCTCAGTGATATAGTCCGCAGTGAGTTTCTCGCCTTCAGAACCGGCCTTACGGCCTTCCATCATAGCGGAAGAGATAGTCGTCACGTGCTCCTTGAAAGCGGAGACAGTCTCGCTGTCACCCAGATCCGAATATCCGGCCTTGTACTGAGCGTTAACTATTACGGCCAGCAGAAGGGCCACGGCAGTTATGAGAGCTTTCCTGGTCATTATTTCTTTCTGTCTAAAATCCAGACGCCCTCAGGGCAAAAATCCTGCCCTTTTAATTCCCTCATGAATGCTTTAGCCTCCTCAGGGTCGTCAGTGCCTCCAGCTCCTACGGCTGTACGTCCTTCCGTGAAGCCGAAAAACTCCGGCTCATATCCGAATGACTTGATTCGCTCAGCGTATTTAACAGCGTTATCTTTGCTGGAGAATGCTCCCATAATCACATAATAACGCTTCTTCTCTATTTTCCTCGCTTCGCCTTGCTCCGCTGCGGCTGGTTTGGGATTGCCGGTCACTGCCGGCAATGACGCCTCCTGTGTCATCCCCGGCTTCCCTTCTGTCATCCCCGGCTTCTCTTCTGTCATCCCCGGCTTCTCTTCTATCATCCCCGGCTTCCCTTCTGTCATCCCCGGGTTGACCGGGGATCCCTCCTGATAGGAGCGAAGGATCTCCGCCCGCTTCGCCTCGATTTCCTTCGACGTGGGCCTCCCAGCCAACACACGGAAGAAATCGCACCCCGTCGCCATCAGGGCGATGGACAGCAAGACAACAGCGATCTGGAGAACCTTTCTCATTATTCAGCCGAACCTTGAACAAAAGCTATAATCTCGCCCTTGGCGACCTTGTCTCCTTGCTTACCGAGGACAGCCACAACACGGCCATCCACCGCGGGAACAAGCTCTTCCATCCCGTAATATGTCTGGACGAAGCCCATGCCCTCGCCTGCCTTGACAGCGGTTCCGACGATAGGCGCCGCAGAATCATCATCGACATCAACCTGCCAGAGAAGTTGTCCCTTGACAGGAGCCTGGACGGGCACGGCGTGGGGATAGCGCTTGGCATATTCCTCAACATCGAACTTAGGCATCTCCACCACAGGGCGTGTCACGACTATCGGAGCGCCGGCCTTGGCCTTCATGTCCTCGAGATCCTTGTCGAAACGCTCCTTGGCGATGCCGCTCTTATAGTCACGGTACTGGCGCTCATGCATTGCCATCTCAAAGAGTTCCTCATCGTCCTGGCCATAGTCCCAGCCTTCCTCATCCATCATCTTGCGGAACTTCGGAAGCTCGTCAGGATAGTTATCCTGCGGGTTGCCGGTGCTGAATTCCAGCCCTTTCTCCTTCGCCAGATCGATGATCTCCGGCGCGAGAGGCCCGGGAAGCTGTCCCATATTCCCAAGGATCATTCCCCATGTGTCCTTGTCTATGGTGGTCCAGCGAGGTTTCCCGTTCAGCATGTTCAGCAGGTTCATCAAGGCAGTGTTCTTCACGTACTGGCTGAAAGGAGTCACGAGTGGCGGATAACCAAGTCTCGGCCAAACATATTCAACCTCCTGGAAAAGCTTGACCATCAAGGTGTCAAGGCTGATCTCAGGACGACCATGAGCCCTTTCGGCGGCGTTGATCGCTCCCTGGAAGCCCTTGAGGTCGGCCATCATGGAGCCCATCATACCTCCCGGCAGGCCGCAACCAACCAGGAGCGAGCTCATCTGGGAGTTTGTGGGATTGATCCAATATCCGAGGAAGTCATCGATGAACTTCTGGGTCAGGCGGCGCACTTCCATGTAGGCGTCCATATTCAGGTCCTTCACGAGGAAACCGTCAGCTTTCATCATCTCCCTGATTGTGATCACATCCGGATGGACCTTGCCCCAAGAGAGCGGCTCCACGGCGACATCCAGATAGTCCGCACCAGCCCTGGCGACCTCAAGCATCGACGCAGGTGAAAATCCAGGGCCGGTGTGGCCATGGTACTGGACCACGATGTGGGGATATTTCTTCTTTATGTCCCTGACGAGTTCCCCGAGGAAGGTGGGACGGCCGATTCCGGCCATATCCTTGAGGCATATCTCATCACAGCCATACTCCACGACCTTGTCGACAATCCCCATATAGTATTCCACTGTGTGGACAGGAGAATTCGTTATCGACAACGCTACCTGCGAGATCATACCGCCCTTCTTGGCTCCTTCCACAGACCCACGGAGGTTGCGGTGGTCATTAAGACCGCAGAAAGAACGGGCGATGTCCGTGCCTTGCTTCTTCTTCACCTTGAACATCAAGTCCCTGACATCCCTCGGCACGGGATTCATCCTCAGAGCGTTAAGTCCCCTTTCAAGCATATGTGTCTGGATGCCGGCCTTATGGAAGGGTGCCGTCCACTTGCGTACCGCCACATTGGGGTTCTCCCCAA
>JAFROA010000109.1 GCA_017429885.1 Bacteroidales bacterium
CCAAATACGGACTGCATCAGATAATTCGTGCAGGCGACCTTGCCAGGCCTGGCAAGAAGCTGCCACCCCTTCCCCTCGGGACTTCTCATGAACAGAAGGCAGAAACCCGCGGCATATGCGAAGCCCATCGGATAGACGCTCAACAGATAGAAAACGCTTTGAGCTATCGGTCCGAGCAGCCCCCCTTCCATTGAGTTCCAAGTGTACAATAAACCAAAGGGGATGCCTAGCAGCAGACCATAAAACAATATGGTTTTCAACAGTTTCCGGAATTTTTCAAGATCTGCGAACAGTTTTTCCCTGCCGGCGGCGTACCCTATCAGGAATAGACCTAATACTTTGAAGAACCTGTAGCTTGAGACAAACTCCCACATTCGCTCAACAGCGCCTTGATGTAGGAACTGGAGCATTCCTTTATAATTGGTGATGTCGGCCAGCCAGGTCCCGAAATTAGTCTCTGTGATCCCATAGAGAGCGCATATCCTCCATTGCTCGGCGACGAGCGGATCGGAAAGCCTCGTGCCGAATATGGCCTCACAGATCACCGGAAGGACCAAGAAAATACCGGCGGCAAACAGGATCTTCTTCACCGGAAGCTTCATGAACAAAGGCAGAAGCATTCCCATCGCTGCGTAAAGCATGAGTATATCACCGCTCCAGAGCAACAGCAAATGGCACAGACCAATCAGGAAAAGAACGATCATACGGCGATAGAAAGTCCTTGTCTTCTGCCCGGCGTTCTCAAGCTGGATGCTGAATCCCATTCCGAAAAGCAGCGAGAAGAGGGTGTAGAACTTCCCGTCCACAAGGAAAGTCTGCACCGCTCGGGTCACCCTGTCAAGCCCTGTCCAACCGGAAGGGTCAGAGAATGTCCACAATGAGAATTCCGGGAAATTGGCCAGACAAATCCCCAAAATGGCGAAACCTCGAAGAGCGTCGAGAACGACGTATCTTTTCTTTTCCATAACAACTGCTAATTTCGTGAATAATTGTTATTTTTGAAAGATTAAAAGTCAAACACTAAAACATGATATGATGGAAGACCTGAAAAAGATCGTGGAACGCTTCGCCATCGAAGGCGAGGTCAAGGAGATTGCCCCTCTGGGGAACGGATTGATTAATGACACCTACAAAGTCACGACAGAAGGTGACACGCCGGATTATGTCCTGCAAAGGATTAACAATGCCATTTTCACCGACGTGGAGCTGCTCCAGAATAACATCGAGGCCGCTACAAGGCACATCCGCCGTAAGCTGGAAGCCGCCGGAGAGACTGACATAGACCGGAAGGTGCTCAGATTCATCCCTTTGAAGGACAGCCCCAAGACCTACATCGAGGTGGATGGGAAGTTCTGGAGAATTTCCGTGTTCATTGACGGCGCAAAGACTTACGAGACAGTCAATCCCGAGTACTCGGAATATGCGGGAGAGGCTTTCGGCCATTTCGAGGCCATGCTGGCCGACATCCCGGACACCCTCGGAGAGACAATACCGGACTTCCACAACATGGAGCTGAGGCTTCGGCAGCTGGTCGAGGCCGTCCATGACGACAAGGCCGGAAGGCTCGCCGCTGATCCGAAGGATGGAGAGCTCCACAAGATTCTTGAGGAACTTGACGCCCACGGAGTGGAGATGTGCAAGGCGGAGAGATTGCACAGGGAGGGACTTCTTCCCAAGAGGATCTGCCACTGCGACACCAAGGTTAACAACATGATGTTCGACGAGGATGGCAACGTGCTCTGCGTCATCGACTTGGACACTTTGATGCCTAGTTATGTGTTCTCTGATTTCGGTGATTTCCTCCGTTATGCCGCCAACCCTGTCGCCGAGGATTCCCCGGAATTGGACAAGGTGGACTTCGACATGGACATATTCAAGGCTTTCTCAAGAGGTTACATCAGAGGCACCAAGTCCTTCCTGACCCCGATCGAGAAGGATAATCTGCCTTACGCCGCATGCCTGTTCCCATTCATGCAGGCTGTCCGTTTCTTCGCCGACTACATCAACGGAGACACATACTACAAGATCAAGTATCCGGAGCACAACCTGGTCCGCACCCGCAACCAGCTTGCTTTGTTCCGCTCCGCTTATGCGAAGACTCCCGAGATGAAGGCTTGGCTCGATACGCTTTAGGAATATGCCCTTCAACCGCAGGGAATTCATTAAGACCGCCGGTTCGGCAATAGCCGGAGCGGCGGTTGGCTCTGCCGTGTCTTACGGCATCGAGGAAGCCAAGAAAAGGACCGTCGGCGCCACAGTGCAAGGCTACCACGTCAACCCATCCGGCCTGGCGAAGATGAAATTGAGCTTTGAGCCTTACGAGCTCCAGCTACGTCACACATTCACTGTGGCCTCATATTCCAGGAACACAACTCCTGATGTGCAGGTCAAGATTGAATATGACGGATTCACTGGCTACGGGGAGGCATCTATGCCACCCTACCTTGGTCAGACGGTCGAAAGTGTCTCATCATTTTTAAGGAAGGTTGATCTGGAGAAGTTCAAGGATCCGTTCCAGATTGATGACATACTCACCTATGTTGACGGACTGAGCGAAGGAGACACCGCCGCCAAAGCGGCAGTGGACATCGCCTTGCATGACCTGGTCGGGAAACTGCTGGGACAGCCCTGGTACAGGATCTGGGGACTGGATCCGGCTAAGGCTCCGGACACGACCTTCACAATCGGGATTGACACTCCCGATGTGGTCAGGGAGAAGACCAAGGAGTGTGCGGACAAGTTCAACATCCTGAAAGTCAAGGTTGGACTGGACAATGACAAAGAGATGATCGAGACCATCAGGGAGATCACTGACCTGCCCATCGCCGTGGATGCCAACCAAGGCTGGAAGGACAAGAAACAGGCCCTGGAGATGATCCACTGGCTCGCTGAGCACGGCGTGGTGATGGTTGAGCAGCCGATGCCAAAGGAGGCTCTCGACGACAACGCCTGGATCACTGAGAATAGTCCCCTTCCGGTTTTCGCAGATGAGGCGATCCAGCGGCTAAGGGATATCCCGGCCATCAAGGGAGCATATTCCGGAATCAACATCAAGCTGATGAAGTGCACCGGCATGAGGGAGGCATGGAAGATGGCCAACTACGCCAGGGCTGAGGGAATGAGAGTCATGATCGGATGCATGACGGAGACGTCC
The DNA here is from genome assembly GCA_017429885.1 of Bacteroidales bacterium. GTDB lineage: Bacteria > Bacteroidota > Bacteroidia > Bacteroidales > UBA932 > Cryptobacteroides. The sequence continues at coordinate 3,155 of JAFROA010000109.1, forward strand.
TGCGCAGTGTCTGCGGCTGCCCAACTCTCCCCTGTCGTGGATTTCGCCGATCTTGACGGGAACCTGTTGATCAGCAACGACTTATTTGAAGGGATGACAGTTGAGAAGGGCAAGATCACCCTTCCGGACAGGCCGGGAATCGGGATAAAACCTCTAGGACAATTCGGCATTTAAACCATATCGTAAATGGCTAAGATGAAAAAAAGCGAGATTATCCTCTGGACCATGGTGGCGATTGCCTTGGCGGCCAACATCTGGCTACCGAGGCATATGCGACAGAAATACTCATGGGACAGGGATCTCAGCCAAAGACTTGCCACAGATTTCTGCAGGACAAGGGAGGAAGTAAAGGATTATATCCGGAAATATGACCCGTATGTCACTGACGCCCAAATCGATGCCTGGACGGAATCGGGCAAGTTGGAGTCAATGGTCATCGGAAAACGGACGATGTATTTCCGCAACGCTGCCCCCAACCTGTTCAGACTTGTGCCGGAGATGAAGGCGAAGAAGGAACTGATTGACGGACAGCCATCCGGAGGTCACGAGGAGATCGACGCCGTGACAATCCCGGCCATCAAAGAAGAAGTCCTTAGTCGGTTCCCCGGCAGCGCCGATGTCCCCGGGACTTACTCAGCCGCAGCGAAGCGAGAATGGACGCGGACCGGAGACATCGGCGTGACGGAAAACCCGTACCTTGCTCTGCCGAAGAGGATGAGGGTGCGCTTTTCCCTGACCGTGCCGGTGAATACACTCAAGCCCGGAAAGACCCTTCGTTGCTGGCTGCCATACCCAAGGGCAGATGTTCCCAGGCAGGCCAACATCAAATTCATCGAGGCGGGAGTGGACAGCGTGGCATATCCGATGGAAAAGATCACCTTCTCCGATCCTTCATGCGCCCACAGCAGCCTCTATATGGAGGCAAAGACCAACCGGTACAAAGACGTGACCTTCTACGAGGTGTTCGAGTACACCTCCTACGGGGAATGGCATCCGATAGCACCCACGCTGGTGATGCCATACGACACCACTACCGAGGAATACAAGGAATACACCTCCGAGCGGGAGAAGCATATCATATTCACCGACAGGATCAAAGCCGTGGCCGATTCCCTCTCCGCCGGTATCGATAATCCCTATCTGCAAGCAAAGGCCTTTTTCACCTGGATAGACGAAAACATCCCCTGGGCGTCCGCCAGGGAGTATTCGACGATTGAGAATATTCCCGAATATGTCCTTAAAGAAGGCCACGGAGACTGCGGAATGAAGACCCTGCTGCTCCTTACCATGTGCCGTTACAAGGGCATTCCGGCCCGATGGGAGAGCGGCCTTATGATGCACCCTGGATCAGAGAATCTCCACGATTGGGGAAAGCTCTATTTCGAGGGCTTCGGATGGGTGCCGGTGGACCAGAGCTTCGGTATGACACCTTACGGTGGCGATTTCTTTCTTGGAGGCATAGAGCCCTACAGGCTGATTGTCAATAATGATTATGGTCGGGAATTCTCCCCCGCCAAGAATTACCCCAGAAGCGACACTGTGGATTTCCAGAAAGGTGAGGTCGAATGGGAAGGAGGTAACCTTTATTTCAGCCAATGGGATTACGATTTTGAGATAGAGTATTTGTAAGAATATGAAAAAGAACCGCACTGTTTCGGCCCTTGTGTGCCTCGCCATTGTCGTGGGGCTATTCACCTACATGGGTATCGTCATGGGAGCAGCCAACATGCTCAACACGATCATGCGCACGGCTCACGATCTCTTGCTCAACACCGTGTTCTACCTCATGGGAATATGCGTGATCACGGGTGCGCTTGGGAAACTATTCGTGGAGTTCGGTGTGGTTGACCTGATCGAGAAAATTCTCAGGCCGCTCATGAAGCCTCTTTTCAACCTCCCTGGTGTGGCTTCCCTTGGAGCGATAATGACTTTCCTGTCGGATAATCCCGCCATCATCACCCTGTCGAAAGACAAGAGATTCGCCAGCTATTTCAAGAAATACCAATACATATCCCTGACCAATTTCGGTACCGCCTTCGGTATGGGGTTGATAGTCATTATATTCATGATCAGTCAGGGCTATTTCTTCGAGCCGCTGGTAGGGTTGTTCGGGGCTTTCGTCGGCTGCATAGTCACCACGAGGCTGATGCAGCATTTCGTCATCAAAGCATACCCGGCCTATAAGGTGGAGGACGTGGTCAGCGACGAGGAGTTGGTCGCAATGAACGCCGAGCCCGAGCATATCGAGGAAAAAGGCGCTTTTCTACGCACTCTAAACGCCCTTTTGGATGGTGGTAAGAATGGTGTTGAAGTGGGTCTCGCCATCATACCCGGAGTACTGATTATCTCGACTCTGGTCATGATGCTGACTTTCGGCCCTGATTCCGCCGGCGCTTACACAGGAGTCGCCTATCAGGGTACAGAGCTTCTCCCTTGGCTCGCCAACAAGATCGATTGGTTCTTCAAAGCTATATTCGGATTCAATGACCCTCATCAGATCGCTTTCCCGATCACCGCTCTGGGAGCCGTTGGCGCCGCGCTAAGCCTTGTTCCCAATTTCCTGGCACAGGGCTGGATTGACAGCAACGCCATCGCGGTCTTCACGGCCATCGGAATGTGCTGGAGCGGTTTCCTCAGCACGCACACCGCCATGCTCGACTCCCTTGGCTATAGGGAGCTCACCGGAAAGGCTATCCTCTCTCACACGATCGGAGGACTAGTTGCCGCAATCGTGGCGCACTGGACCATCGTCCTGGTTTATATGTTCATTTGATAAATAACCATCTATAACACTATACATTACAACATGAGACAGATCATCGAATGCGTGCCAAACTTCAGCGAGGGACGTGACAAGGGGGTTATCGACCAGATAGTGAAGGCGATAGGTTCTGTAGAAGGTGTAAAAGTCCTGGATGTGGATCCGGGCGAGGCGACAAACCGGACGGTCGTGACTTTCGTCGGGGAGCCTGAGGCTGTTCTGGAGGGCGCATTCCAAGGGGTAAGGAAGTCAGCTGAGGTGATAGACATGCGAAAGCATCACGGAGCGCATCCCCGCTCAGGCGGGTGCGACGTGCTGCCGCTTGTGCCGGTCTCGGGGATAAGCCTCGAGGAGTGTGCGGTACTCGCCAGGGGACTGGCCGAGAGGATATTCAAAGAATTGGGAATCCCCTGCTACTGCTACGAGGCCGCCGCTTTCAAACCGGAGAGGAAAAATCTTGCTGTCTGCAGGGCTGGCGAATATGAGGCCCTGCCGGAGAAGATTGCCGATCCCGCCCGACGGCCTGATTTCAGTCCATCGGAGTTTAACGACACGGTGGCCCGCTGCGGAGCCATCAATGTGGGAGCCAGGAACTTCCTTGTCGCGGTCAACTTCAATCTCAACACCACCTCGACCCGCAGGGCGATGGCCGTGGCGTTCGATGTCCGGGAGAAAGGCCGCAAAGCCCGTGAGGGAGGCTCCTTGACAGGAAAGCTCCTCAAAGACGCCGACGGGAACCAGATCTGGATCCCCGGCACCCTCAAAGGCTGCAAGGCGATAGGCTGGTACATAGATGAATACGGGATCGCTCAAGTGTCGATGAACATCACAGACATCGCCGCCACCCCGCTCCACATTGCCTATGAGGAGGTTTGCAGGGCTGCCGCGGCGAGAGGTCTTAAAGTGACCGGGACGGAGATTGTCGGCCTGGTGCCGAAGAGTGTCCTGATGGATGCCGGAAAGTATTATCTGGAAAAACAAAAAAGGTCCCTTGGCATCTCTGACGATGAGATCATGAAAATAGCTGTCAAGTCAATGAGCCTTGACGACCTCCGGCCTTTTAATCCGAGGGAGAAAGTAATCGAGTACCTTATGGCGGATCCTGAGGAAGTGGCTGAGAAAGAGAGGCTTGTCAGGATGAGCCTGAAAAGTTTCGCCGCCGAGACAGCCTCCGAGTCTCCCGCCCCGGGAGGAGGCTCCATATCCGCCTATATGGGCGCTCTCGGAGCCGCTCTGGGGACAATGGTTGCCAACCTATCAGCCCACAAGAGGGGCTGGGACGATCGCTGGAAGGAGTTCTCGGACTGGGCGGAGAAAGGCCAGGCGATCATGAGCGAACTCGTCGGACTCGTGGACGAGGACACCGCCGCTTTCGACAAGATAATGGCCGCATTCGGCCTCCCGAAGGGTACCGAAGAGGAGAAAGCTGCCAGGGCTCAAGCCATTGAGGAGGCCACGCTTTTCGCCTCCCAGGTACCTCTGCGCACGATGAAGGCTTCATTCAAAGCCTTCGAGATAGCAAGGGCCATGGCATCCGAAGGCAATCCGAATTCAGTGTCAGACGCAGGGGTCGGGACGCTGGCCGCAAGGAGCGCGGTCCTCGGAGCCTGCCTCAACGTCAAGATCAATGCTGTCGGGCTGAAAGACCAAGTTAAAGCCTCCGCGTTGATAGCTGAGGCTGAGGAGATCGCGGCAAAAGCGATCAGGGAGGAGAGTGAGATTTTGGAAATAGTCAACGGAAAGATAAATGGATAAGTTTCAGGAAGAGATACTTGCCGGAATCCCTCAGGACAGGCTTCCCGATCCGAAACCTTACGACAGGGAGATCAACCATGCACCGAAGCGAAAAGACATCCTCTCAAAGGAGCAGAAGGAACTAGCGCTCAAGAACGCCCTGAGGTATTTTCCAGAGAGATTCCATGCGGAACTGGCTCCTGAGTTCGCCAAGGAGTTAAAGGACTACGGGCGCGTTTACATGTACCGCTTCCATCTGATTAAGGACGGCGTGAAAACGGCCGCCACCGATTATACCGAAGAAAACACCTACCGTTTCGTCCCGTCGGAGCCCGGCGAATACTGCGTGCGGCTCTTTGCGCGGAACCGGAACAAGAAGGGCA
>JAFROA010000110.1 GCA_017429885.1 Bacteroidales bacterium
TCCTCCGACTGTGAGTTTGTCTATCGCCTCTCCGTTGAACTTGACCTTGCCGTCGTCGGTTATCTCCATTCCGGGCATTCGCTTCAACAGGTCTTTGAGCATTGAGTTTGTCCCGACTTGGAAGGAGGAGGCATTGAACTCGACCGTGTCTTTTTTCACCACGATTGGGTTGCCCACATCAGTCACGACTGCGGCCTCGAGGTATTTCTCGTCAACTTGAAGTTTGATGACACCCAAGTCTACCATTCTGTCACGAAAGAACCTCTTTTTAGTAAAGGGTTTATATCCAAGCATTTCCACATGGAGTACATATTCCCCGAAAGGAACTTCCTCCAGTTTGGCTTTTCCCTCAGCGTCTGTGAGGGTGAAATTGCTGATGGTAGTGTCTTTGGCCGGGATGACATAGAAGGAAGCGAAAGCGATCGGCTCGTTTGAGAGGGAGTCAACCACCGAGGCGCTGATCTCTGACATCCTTCCGTTGGTAATATTGTCATTTATAATGAATACCTGTGCCTTGGTCTGGAGGCACAAGGCAAAGTTGAGGAAAGTGGCGAGAAGGATCCGTCTCATACTATTGAGATTTCGTTTAATATACAGACGTTTTCTTACGGGCAAAGTTAATAATACTTTCCTTAACTACAAAAAATAGTTGAGACAATGTCGCCACAAATTATTATATTCGCGAGACTTATTTTTTATAATAATATGTACAGACAGAAAGGCAACCCCGTTTATCTTTTCTCGATAGTTCTTGTGGCGGTCATCGGGGGACTGCTGTTTGGATATGACACAGCTGTCATCTCAGGTGCGGAAAAAGGACTCCAGGCATTTTTCAAGGGAGCTTCTGATTTCAATTATACCGACGGCCTGCATGGCTTCACGAGTTCCAGCGCTTTGATCGGATGTATTATCGGTGCTTTCATATCAGGTATATTGGCCTCATCTCTTGGCCGTAAGAAGACCCTTTTCGTGGCAGGTGTGCTTTTCCTTTTGTCCGCGTTGGGGTCATATTTCCCCGAGTTCCTTTTCTTCCAGAAAGGAGTGCCTACAAAGGGATTGCTTGTCGCTTTTAACCTGTACCGCATACTGGGTGGTATTGGAGTCGGATTGGCTTCCGCCCTCTGCCCAATGTATATAGCCGAGGTGGCGCCCGCATCCAAGAAGGGTAAACTGGTGTCCTGGAACCAGTTCGCCATCATATTCGGCCAGTTGGTCGTCTATTTCGTCAATTACCTGATCATCCGCTCCCACGCCAATGACCCCGCTGTCGTGGAATGGACCAACCAGATTGGTTGGAGAGTGATGTTCCTGTCTGAGGCGGTTCCTGCCGGTTTGTTTGCCCTGCTGATACTCGCCGTCCCGGAAACTCCTCGTTTCCTTGTACTTAACTATCGTGATGAGGAGGCCCTCACTGTGCTTTCCAACATCAACGGAGAGGCCAAGGCCAGGGAAATACTCGCTGAGATCAAGGACACCGCTGTCGAGAAAAAAGAGAATATCCTCTCTTACGGCCTTATCGTTGTCTTTATCGGCTGTATGCTAAGCGTGTTCCAGCAGATTATCGGCATCAACGCGGTGCTGTATTTCGCTCCCAGGATCTTCGAGTCCATGGGCGTGTCCAACAATATGTTGTTCACGGTGATCATGGGTGTCATCAATATCAGTTTCACCTTGGTGGCTGTGTTCACAGTCGAGAAGATTGGAAGGAAGCCGTTGCTCATTATAGGCTCCCTTGGAATGGCTTTGGGCGCCCTTGGTGTGGCTCTTAGCAATGTCGCGACCCTTCCTGCTTTTGTCCCTGTGATCAGCATCATGCTCTATAGCGCTTGCTTCATGTTCAGTTGGGGCCCGATTTGCTGGGTCTATATCGCTGAGCTCTTCCCGAACACTATCCGTTCGGAAGCGACCGCTATCGCCGTTGCGTTCCAGTGGATATTCAATTTCATTGTTTCCAGCACCTTTGTGCCCATGTACAACTGGAGCCATTTCTTCGCATATGCCCTTTACGGTGTGATCTGTCTGGTGGCTGCCCTGTTCGTCTGGAAACTTGTCCCGGAGACCAAGGGAAAGACCTTGGAGGATATGACCGGGTTCTGGAGAAAGTTCACTATCTAGTTTGCGCGACAGCATCATCATATCAGCCCTGGGTAACTTTCACAAGGTTGACCTGGAGGACATCCGCCACTTCTTCGGGGCGGATGTTCCCCGTCATATACGCAAGAGTGAGTTTGTGGAGAAGTTGGGCGCCTTCATCGTCGAGAGACCTAGGGAATGGCTCGGGAATATGCTTGAACGCGACTTGAGGCTGCTTTTGTCATTGGTCGAGGCTGGCCCTGAGGTGCCCGTGTCCATGGAATACCCGGACTATCCCACAGTTCTCGAGACCGTCGGCTTGCTTAGGACAGACGTTTCCAATGAGGATTATAAAGAGATATGGGTTCCCAAGGAGGTCTATGACATTGTCTCGCCTCATATCGCCACTGTAATCGCTGAGCGGGAGGAAGATGGGGCTTTCGAGATGGAGAGGGCGGCGTTCGGTTATCTCAACCTCTATGGGGTGATGACTGTGGACGAGTTCTACGAGAAGATGTTGGCCTACAA
>JAFROA010000111.1 GCA_017429885.1 Bacteroidales bacterium
AGTGGCCCTTGTCAACGACGGCCCCGTGACCATCTGCGTGGACACGAAGAGAAAAGAATAAACGGAATATTTACAAGACATGGCCGCCAAGACAGGAAAGATACTTGTGGTGGATGACAACGCCGGCATCAGGCGCGCGCTGGAGATCCTGCTCCCGACGTGTTTCGCTGAGGTTCAGACGATTCCGTCCCCCGCAACACTTGTGACCACTCTCGAGCGCTTCAGGCCTGACGTGGTGCTTCTGGACATGAACTTCAACACAAGCATCAACACCGGCAACGAGGGACTCTTCTGGGTCAAGGAGATAAAGAATATGGCTCCCGAGGTGGAGGTGGTGCTTTTCACAGCTTACGCCGACATCGCCCTTGCGGTGGAAGGCATGAAGCGCGGGGCCTTCGATTTCATAGTCAAGCCGTGGGAGAACGATAAGCTGATGGCGACCCTCTCGGCGGCCCGTGACAAGGCCCGGAAGGCGCTGGATTGTCATCCTGAACGTAGCGAAGGATCCATGTTCTGGGGCTCGTCATCTTCCATGACGGCCATAAAGAAAACCCTCGAGAAGATCTCCCCGACCGACGCCACGGTCCTGATCACCGGCGAGAACGGCACAGGAAAGGACGTGCTAGCCAGGGAGATTCATGCGCGAAGCCTAAGGAACACCAAACCTATGGTGGCGGTTGACGCCGGAGCGATAACGGAAACGCTATTCGAGAGCGAGCTTTTCGGGCACGTCAAGGGCGCCTTCACCGACGCCCACACGGACCATGTAGGCAAGTTCGAGCAGGCCGACGGCGGTACCCTTTTCCTGGACGAGATCGGGAATATCCCCCTGCACCTTCAGGCCAAGTTACTCAGGGCGATCCAGAACAGGAGCGTTGTCCGGGTTGGAGGCACTGAGGCTATTCCAGTGAATATCAGACTTATATGCGCAACGAACATGGACCTGGAGGCCATGGTTCGGGAAGGGCGTTTCCGTGAGGACCTATATTACCGGATCAACACTGTCCGCGTCGCCCTGCCGCCGCTGCGGGACCGTAAGGAGGACATCGTCCCTCTGGCGAGGATCTTCCTGGAGCGTTTCGCGGAGAAGTACCATCGTCCTATGACGGGGATCTCCCCGGAGGCGGCACGGATCCTGAAGTCCCAGCGCTGGGGAGGAAACATACGTGAGCTCCAAAACTGTGTCGAGAAGGCGGTGATCCTGTCCGAGGGTGCCGAGTTGACGGCTAGTGACATCCAATTGGAGCAGGAGATGAAGGCGACAGGGCCGACCAGCAGGGCGATCAGCGAGGCCGAGGAGGAGAGGCTTGTCAGGGAGGCCATGAACAATTGCGGAGGGAACATCTCCGCCGCCGCCAAGGCGCTGGGTGTCAGTCGCCCGACCCTTTACGCCAAACTCAAGAAATACGGCCTGTAAGCGATGAGTGTCTGGCTTGTCATATCGATAACGGTCGCGGTCTCCCTCGTCGTGTGGGTGGCGGCGTCCATATTCACGAGGAATAAGGACATCAAGAAGGTCGCTTACATGATGGACGCGATGGAGGACGGGGAACTCAATTTCCGCTTCCAGAACAAGAACAAGTTCAACAGGACGCTGAACCGTATCCGGACCATATTCGAGAAACAGAGGCAGCAGCATGAGCAGGACTCCTGGACAAAACTGATCCGGGTGCTGACACACGAGATAATGAACACGGTCTCCCCTATCGCCTCACTTTCCGAGGCGATGGCCGAGTCGGTCGATGAGAACGGCAAGAGCGAGCTTGACATCAAGGCGGGACTGGAGACAATCTCTGACTCATCCAAGAACCTGATCTCCTTCGTGCAGACTTACAGGCAGCTCTCTGGGGTTGCGAAACCCATCCGGAAAGCGTTGACGTTGAATGAGTTGATTGAAAAGGTGATCTCGCTCAACAGCGAGGCTTCATCGTCAGTGGGGGCCACTTGCTCGTATCATCCCGAGGATCCTGACCTTATGATCTACGCCGATGAGGGTCAGATCTCCCAGATTCTCATCAACCTCATCAAGAACGCCCTTCAGGCGGGAGCCAGGCATATCGACATGTCGGCCAGGATGGGAGAGGATGACGAGGTGATAGTGGTTGTGGAGAACGACGGCGAGCCCATCCCGGAATCAGCCCGGGACCAGATATTCATTCCATTCTACACCACCAAAAAGGAGGGTTCCGGGATCGGCCTCAGCATCTCCCGCCAGATCATGCGCAATCACAACGGCAGCATCGAGCTCCTCCGCAGCGACGCCGGAAAGACAGCCTTCGAGCTGAGGTTCCGGTAGGGAATAAAGTGTAATAATCTGGCATATAGGTATTAATCGAAAAATATCCGTAAATTTGTTGAGATAACGGATATGCGCCGATGGCTTTGGAGACCGCTCATATAGTTCCGCTTGCCGGAGAAAACCCATCTCAGTTTGCCGAGAGGCTTGGGCGGGAGTATGCAAGCGCCTCCCTCCAAAGAGACAAGAAGCACAAAGGCCAATTCTTCACACCGCTCGCCATTTCGGCTTTTATGGGTGGACTGGCCACCACTGCGACGAAGAAAGATGTGTCTGTCCTGGATCCTGGCTGCGGTCTGGCCATTCTCTCTTGCGCCTTGATCGAGCATTTAGTGGCGAGCGACGCTCCAGATCATGTCACGTTGTCGCTCTATGAGACGGACGAGAAAGCGCTTCAGCTAACAGAAGCTGTCTTGGTATTTCTTAAGGGATGGTGCGGTGTCCACAAAGTGGCGCTGGAATACCAGCTGAATGAGAGAGATTTTGTCCTGGACAAATGTGAATGCCTGGATGGTGATGACACTATCTTCGGGGAGATGTTCGGAGCTGATAAGTACGACTACATCATCTCCAATCCGCCGTATTTCAAGCTATCAAAAGACGATATTCACACGCGGTCTTGCGCCAGCATTGTGGATGGCCAGACAAACATCTATGCCCTCTTCATGGCCATCAGCGCCAAGATGCTCTCGGAGGATGGCCAGATGATTTTCATCACGCCGCGCAGCTTTGCCTCGGGCCGGTATTTCCAGTCTTTCAGGAATTTCCTGTTCAAACATGTCCAGATAGACCTTATCCACCTGTTCAACACCCGCAAGGATACTTTTGCCAAGGATGAGGTGTTGCAGGAACTTGTCATTATGCGGATGCGTCCGCGTGGCGTGGAATCAGGCATCACTGTTTCCTATAGTCAGGGAGTCAGTGATCTGGCAAATCCCTGTCAAAAAGAGTATGAGGCCACTGAAATCGTGAATGTGAATAGCGAGGAAAAGGTTATATTTCTGCCTATTAACGGAAGGGATGAGGCCATTCTTGGTCTGTTCCGTTCCTGGGACGGTAATATGGAGAAATATGGCTTCAAGATATCGACAGGCCCTGTGGTGGCGTTCCGGGCTCACGACTTTATTGTGAATGAGCCGGCCGAAGACACAGTCCCTCTCTACTGGCTTCACAATGTGGTGAAGATGCTGTGCGACCATCCTGTTCAAAAGAAAGACAAAGGACAGTACATCCGCGTCGCTCCGCAAACAAAAGCGGCACTCCTTCCGAACAAGAACTACGTGCTGCTCAGGCGCTTCAGCTCTAAGGACGACAGCAGCCGACTGGTGGCCGCGCCGTACTTCGGTAACATGATGAAAAGCGAGTTTGTTGGAATTGAGAACAAATTGAACTTTATTTACAGACCGGAAGGACACCTACGTAGAGATGAGGTTATGGGGCTGACCGCCCTGCTGGACAGCGAGGTGTTTGACGCTTGGTTCAGAACCTTCAACGGGAACATCAACGTGAGCGCCACAGAACTACGGATGATGCCTCTTCCTCCTATTGAAACCATCCGTGAGATCGGCAGGAAGATTATTTTGAGGAACAATTATTCCATTGACTATATCAATGATCTGATCCTGGATTACTTTAAGATTCAGTAACAATGAGCAGAATAACTGAGGCACAAGAAATATTGAAAGCACTGGGACTGCCAGCGGCACAACAGAATGAAATGTCGGCCCTGACTTTGCTCGCGCTTTGCGGCATCAAGGAAGACACACCGTGGGCAAAGGCGAATCGCTCCAGCAAGGGCGTCACGAAAGACATCATGGCGTTTGTCAATGAGAACTATAAGGCAGACGCTCCGTATGCCCCTAACACACGCGAGACCTTCAGACGTCATGTGCTTCACCAGTTCGTCCAGGCATCGGTGGCGAATTACAATCCTGACGATCCGAGTTTGCCCGTCAATAGCCCTAAAGCCCACTATGCGATCACTGAGGAAGCGCTGGCCGTTGTCAAGTCTTATGGGAAGAGAGGCTGGAAAAAGAAGGTCGATTCTTTTGTCAAGGGAACCGTCCCGCTCAGAGAAAAGTATGCTGCCGAGAGGGACATGCGTCGCATCCCCCTGATTATTGAAGGCAATGAGTATTACCTGTCCCCCGGCGCTCACAATGAGGTTCAGGCTGCTGTTGTCGAAGAATTCGCGCCCCGCTTCGCTCCCGGAGGGAAACTGCTCTACATCGGTGACACTGAGGATAAGGATCTTTATGTGAACGCCAAAGGGCTTGAGGTCCTCAGCCTTCCCATCTCGGAGCATTCAAAGTTGCCTGATATTGTGATCAGCGATGAAAAGCACGGCTGGCTGTTCCTGATTGAGGTTGTGACTTCTCACGGGCCCGTCTCCGCGAAGCGTGTCGTTGAGTTGGAGGAGTTCACCAAGGATTGCCCCTATGGCATTGTGTATGTGACGGCTTTCCCCAACGCCAAAGAATTCAAGAAGCACATTGACGATATCGCCTGGGAAACGGAGGTTTGGCTGTCTGACACTCCTGATCATATGATTCACTTCAATGGCGACCGATTCATCGGTCCGAGAAAGTAGTTCACCTTTCTGACAGTAACCAGAAAGGCTTAAAGTGTAAAGAAAGTGTAAAGAAAGTGTAAAGCGCTTTACAACGCTTTACACTTTTCAATTTCTATTAATATGCTATAAGTCAGCATGTTAAGTAGTTTGGCACGCTCGGTGCTTGCCTTTTCCGTGTAATCATTGGAAAAGGATATGAATAAGAAAACCTTTATAACTTGTGTTTGTGTGTATTGTGTGATGGCCCTCGGGCTCGAGGTTACGACCCGGGCCCAGGAGCCTTCGAAGGTCATGACCTTGCGTGACTGCATGGAATACGCCATCTCCAACTCGACTAAGCTCCGCGTCCAGCAGGCGGCGACAGGCGACGCCAGAATCGCCCGCCGCGACGCCATCCTGGACGCTTTCACCCCTAGTGTCAACAGCAGCACTTACGCCTACTACAACTTCGGCCGCTCGATCGACCCGGAGACAAACACCTATTTCACCCAGACCTCATTCCACAACAGCTACAGCGTCAGCGCCGGCTTCGACCTGTTCAACGGGTTCAAGGCGGTGAACAATCTCAAGATATCGAGAACCGGCCTCGCTATCAACCAATCACGGGAGAGACAGGCCGAGTCGGACATCTGCCTGGCCGTCATGGAGGCGTATTACAACGTGGTTTACTACAAACGTCTGGCGGATGTCTATGAGGAGCAGGTCGGGGCGGCTGAACTCGCGCTCAAGAAGGCTTCCAGGCAGGAGGAGCTCGGACAGAAGGGGCACGCCGACGTGGTCCAGATGGAGGCTGACCTGGCCGACAGGAACTATGACCTCATCAATGTCAGGAACTCTTACAAGGATCAACTTATGACCCTGTCCGACCTGATGTTCTGGCCGGAAGACCAGGAACTCGTCATCGACACGGATGTCAGATCCTTCGCTTTCGCTCAGGATGACAATAGCAAGGGTTCTGTCATTCCGGGCGAAAGCGTGGAATCTATCGTGGAATATGCCATGGCGAACAATCCCGATGTCAACATCGCCGAGTGGACAATGCTGAACGCCAGGAGGGAGCTTTCCACCACCAAGTGGCAGCTGTTGCCATCGGTCGGCTTGTACGCGGGATGGAGCACCTCATTGTACACAATCCAGGGCGGCCAGTCGAAGCCGTTCCGCGACCAGTTCAGGAATAACGGCGGTGAGTATCTGGAGATGTCCGTCTCCTTCCCTATCTGGGGCAAGATGCAAAAGCAGTCAAGGATCGCCAAGCAGCGCAACGCCCTGACGAAGGCCACGGCGGAATATGACCAGAAGCGCCGCGATGTGGAGTCGGAGATCCGCAGGGCTTTCCAGGACCGTGAAGGGTCGGCGGCGGCCTACGAGCAGGCAGTTCGCAAGTCGGAGGTGCAATCTGAGGCTTACAACCTGAATCTCAAGAAGTTGGATCAAGGCCTGATCTCGTCCCTCGAGTTCCAGACAGCGACCAACAACTACCTCAAGGCACAGGCTGACGAGATGAACTCGCTGTTCAAATACTTGATAGAGAACGCCGTGGTGCGATACTATAACGGAGAAGAATATGTAAATCAATAGATCCTTCGCTTCGCTCAGGATGACAGTCTTTAT
>JAFROA010000112.1 GCA_017429885.1 Bacteroidales bacterium
AGGATCGTGTATCTGTACAACAACGTCCGACCCCACGAAAGTGTTGGGAACATGACACCGGCTGCATCCAGAAAGGCTTCCTATCCTCCAAAAAAACTATGGAAGAACTACTGGAGAATGAGGCAACAATCAGCGATGCCAGGATAAATGATATCGCGAAAATAGACTATCTTCGCGATATCATCGTAAACCGATATCAGGACTTCTTTGTCCTAACTACTTATTATTCAACATCGGTAAACTTATATCAGGACTAGACAAACTTGCGTTGGAATGTGAGAAAGCTACCCATAAATCTCCCGTAAGACAGCCAGGGAGCGGATGTTGACGGAGGACTCGGTGTGGTACTCTATGTATTTCAATATGGATTCCGCGATGGTGTTGCGGTCGACGCCGGAGAGAGGCAGAAGAAGGGCTTCGGCGAAAGGAAGACGCAACAAGGACTCAAGCGCCTGAAGGTTTCGGCCTGAAGAAGAGCCTTCGCTACGCTCAGGATGACAGGTGTTAGTTGTCTCAGTATGACAGGTGGGATTGCTGCCGACGACAAATGGGGCAAGACCAGCAGCATCCGGGTCGAAACCCAGGGCTGCGCAAAGGTTAAGCAAAAAGAGCAAATGGAAATTAGCGAAGTCGCTATTCAATGCGTCTAGTGTCATGATCTGGGACTTGAGCCAATCGGCCAGTCCGTCCTCGTTGGTCTGATCTTTCACGACACGGTACAGAACCTCACTCATGAAAAGCGTCATGGTGTTCTTGTGGATATTTCCCCGGATGCCATTTAATGGCGTGACACTCACAAAGTTCCGGGCATACCAAAGGTCTGATTTCGGATTCTCCGTCACCTCGGCCTCAAGAATATTCAAAGGCAGGAACAAAGCCATAGCTGTACGGGGGCTGACTTTAACCAGAAAACCCCTTCGGCCATATTCAGAGCTGAGCGTGTGGAGCACGATCGAGCTTTCTCCGAATTTGGTGTGATTGATAACTATGAGCTCGGCCTTGGATTTCATGAATCAGATTCTTCGTTGCGCTCAGAATGACAAGAGAGAAGGAAGGCGGCCATGGCGCGGAGGGCTTTGCCACGGTGGGAAATCTCGTTTTTCTGCTCCTCGGTGATGTCGGCTGCGGTGAGTCCGGGATATTCGTCAGGAATGAATATGGGATCGTAGCCGAAGCCTCCACGACCGGACTTTTCCCTGGCTATGGTTCCGTCCATTATTCCTTCGAATTGATATGTCTCACCGTTGAGGATCAATGTCACCACGCTGCGGAACCGGGCCATCCTTGTTGTAGTAGGGTCTTGAGCCTCAAGAGCTTCCAGTTCCGCAAGCACCTTATCCATATTCTTGCCGAAGTCTTTGGACTCACCAGCATAGCGCGCGGTGTAAACACCGGGCGCTCCTCCGAGAGCCTCGACTTCAAGGCCTGTGTCGTCAGCGAAACAGTCGCATCCCTTCCTTTCGAAAATGAATTCGGCTTTTTGGCGGGAGTTCTCCTCCAAAGAGGTTCCAGTCTCAGGAATGTCATCAGTCAGACCGAAGTCCATAGGGGTGTAAAGCTCGTATCCCTCGCCGAGAATCTCTGAAGCCTCGCGAAGTTTACCACGATTGCCGGTGGCGAAAACGATTTTAGTTTTTTCCATGTATGCAAATATCCGAAAAATAGCGGGTTTATTCCTCTTTATTCGTTAAATTTGTGGATAACTATAAATCTCCAGTTATGAAACACTATTCATTTTACCGATTATTCCTGAGTGTGCTACTATTGGCTATCCTCGGGACTCTTGACATCTCTGCCCAGCAGAGGCCTTCCGGCCCTCCCGTTCCGAAGATTATGCAGTTGAAAGATCTCGGGCAGCGTGGAGATGAGACAGACACCTATCTTAACAAAGTTTTCTGGGGACTTCGCGACGCGACACATGAGGAGACTCAAGAGCTTGCCAATCAGCTGACCGCCAGGATGAAGTGGGCTGACAAGATGATTGAGGAGATGGACAACGGTACCCGTCCTATGGATAAGGCGTGGTATGACGAGTTGATCCAAGAGGGAAAATGCTGGCTAACATTCTACATCAAAATCGGAGAGTCATTCAGCCAGCAATTCTGCTTTCTCAAAATCCAGCATAATGATAAGTGGCAATGGTATTTTGAGGATCCGTTCCCAACTTTCCGATACGGCTCTTTCATAGCTGATGTTCCCGAAAGCCAGGTCGGTGTCAACGGCCACACTCTTGAAAATAAGGGAGGCATAGTTTCTTTGAATGACGGAAAGAAACCATATCGGTTCGGTTATATCCAGAGCTATCCTAACGCACCTTCTGAATTGATTCCTATCATAATTAGCGGAGAAAGACTGGAAGTGGCTAAACGAGACTACAATCTCGCTTGGAATATGGCTATTCTTTTCGCGGATTTCCCGGTTCCGTATTATAGGGATAACGATCCTTCCCGCGACAGGTTTGACATTTACCAGCAAAAGATATTCTTCTATCTACAGGCTTTTGATGAGGCCTTCGCCAATAACACTCCGGACAAACTGGAGTTCAAACCCATGCCTAAGGCCGGTGGGTTGAACGCCTCGATGAAGTCAAAGGTGCTTGCCATCGAGAAGAGCATCGCCAAAGAGGTGGTGGACGTTGTCATCACAAGTGATTCCTGGCAGGTAGAGAGAAACGCCGCAGGACAACCGATCCGACGCGTCATATTCGGGTATTCCATAGTCCAGACAGAGCATGGCAAGATGGCCACCAGGGTCTCTTGGGCTGAGGACCATCAGGGAGGTGGCAAATACGGCGGTCTCCGCGCCTATGGCAATGGAATGGAATCCTACTATGTGAAGTAATAATTAATTCGATAATACTATGGCAGTTGACTACGAGAAGGCGGGCGTTAGCCTGGAAGCGGGCTACGATGTTGTGAGAAGAATCAAGAAGCACGTCGCCTCGACCGCGAGGTTGGGAGTTATGGGCAATATCGGTGCTTTCGGCGGGATGTTCGACCTCTCCGCATTGAATATCAAGGAGCCGGTCTTGGTGAGCGGAACCGATGGCGTTGGTACCAAATTGAAGATAGCCTTCGCTATGGACAAGCACGACACGATAGGTATTGATGCCGTGGCTATGTGCGTCAATGACGTGTTGGCCCAGGGTGCGGAACCTCTTGTGTTCCTGGACTATGTGGCCCAAGGGAAGACCCGTCCCGAAGTGGTTGAGGCTATAGTTGCCGGAGTGGCGGAAGGTTGTCGCCAAGCTGGGTGTGCCCTCGTCGGCGGCGAGACAGCGGAAATGCCCGGAATGTACGAGGACGGGGAATATGACATCGCCGGTTACACCACAGGTGTTGTCGAGAAGAGCAAGCTGATTGACGGAACGAAAGTCAAAATCGGGGATGTCCTTGTCGGAATCGCCTCCACCGGAGTCCATAGCAATGGCTTCAGCCTTGTGCGGAAGATCTTCGCTGACAATGAGTTGGATCTCAATAAGGCCTATCCTGAGCTTGGTACCGACGAGCCTCTCGGACTTGTGGCCTTGACTCCAACGAGGATATACGTCAAGCAAGTTCTTGACGTGATCCGGCAACTGGATGTCCATGGGGTGGCCCACATCACCGGAGGCGGCTTCGACGAGAACATCCCGAGAATCCTTCAGGAAGGCCAAGGAATCGAGATAAACGAGGGCACATGGGAGATTCTTCCGATTTTCCACTTCCTTGAGAAGTACGGGAAGATCCCGCACAGGGAGATGTTCAACATCTTCAACATGGGCATCGGGATGGTGCTGGCGATGGACGCCACCCAGGCTGGGGAGGCGATTGACATCTTGGCCCAACATGGCGACAAGGCGGCGGTAATAGGCAAGGTCACGGATCAACAGGGAGTTAATATTTTACATATTTAAAGCAGTATTCCATAAAATCTTGTGTTTAGTCTGAAAAGACTGCGAAGATTATGAGAAGGTTACTTAAAAAACTCCTGTCGGTTTTCGGCCCCTCGCTTATCGGGGCTCTTGGGTTCACAAGCTGTGATTTACCCTTTATTCCCCGTACCGAATACGGCACGCCCAACAGTGATTTCAAGGTGGACATCACAGTACAGGACGAGGCTGGCAATCCGTTGAAAGGCATCAAGGTGTCTCCTATATTGATATCCACTTATAATAAACTGAATTATACCGGAACCACGTCCACCGCGGAACATCGGGAAGAATTGGCTTCAATTGAGACAGACGCTTCCGGAAAAGCTTCAGGATCATATAATCTGTTTGGAGTCACAAAAGACATACGGGTAATATTCGAGGATGCTGATGGAGACCTTAACGGCGGCACATTCGCGAAAGATTCCATGGATTTCACTCCTACTCAGACTAGTAAAGGTGACAATCATTGGTATTCTGGCGAATACACCATCTCCGGCACAAAGAAACTTAAGAAAGAATAATGGCTGAAATTTCCCTCAGAAGAAGGATAGCGCTGGACATCGCGGCTTCGCTCAGGAAGTCCGAGACGGAGGGTTACCCTCTCCGGCAGCTCTTCTGGGAGAGCACTTTACGTTGCAACCTCAAATGCCGCCACTG
>JAFROA010000010.1 GCA_017429885.1 Bacteroidales bacterium
CTTGATGGTTCTACCGAACCGACTTTGTTTTAATTGTTAAACTTTATATAAATCGTCCGGAACTTTTACCGGACACACATGAAGTCACTTTATTAGGTGGGCTGGACTTTTGCCCGCATTATCATTAGCATTATTTGTGCTTTCATCTTGTCACAAGACGACGGCGGACTATGCCGCAAAAGAGAATGGCAAGACATTCGGCACATGGAAGATAACTTATACAGACATTGATGGGGGTGTGTATTGGCCAGATCTGGTCATGGAGCCAGTAAAAGGACGTGTGACTGAGATTAAAAGTCTCTTTGTATCGAAAGGGTGGACATACATTTGGGCCCCTCAGGCCCCTAGAGAGATGGGCGCTTTTTTCAATATTGAGGCTATCACAGCTAGGGATAGGCATAACGCAGACCTTTCGGAAATGGTTAATATTAGCGTCAGAGACGAGAAAAACGGTTGGAAAACGGCAAATCATGACTTCGTATTCAGTGTCGGTACAGACACCGTCCGTTTCTCTGGAGAGCCTGGATATGGTGGGCAAGTGCTTCAGAAAGGGCGTACAGCTGACGAGATACTCAGTCTTCTCTCAGGCCGAGATTCAGTAAATATTTTAGTTACGGTAAATGATCCGGAATATGGAGAGAACTACAAGACTAAACGGGAATATGTCTTTAAAGTTCCGGGCTCTCAGGAGCTTGTGAGTGCGATTAAGCTTCTAAAACAACGTTTTGAATTGGCAGAGGAAGAAAGCCGTAAGCAGGGGTCAATGGACATAAACTCGCTTTTAGAACTGTCAACCGAGTTAGACTCTTGGTAAATATGATGCCGCAACGTTTTGTTGTCGGGTAAGTACGAGGCGGCAGTAGGTTACAATACCTACTGTCGCCTCGCGTACTATTGGGGAGATTTCAGGATTATTATCGCTCCAGCGGTATCGTGGTGGAATAATTGCCTTTGTTCGCCCGTGCCTCTTTCCTCCGCTGGCGGAGGATCTCCTCATTACGGCGTATCCGTTGGCGTA
The DNA here is from genome assembly GCA_017429885.1 of Bacteroidales bacterium. Lineage (GTDB taxonomy): Bacteria > Bacteroidota > Bacteroidia > Bacteroidales > UBA932 > Cryptobacteroides. The sequence continues at coordinate 1,019 of JAFROA010000010.1, forward strand.
TGATTCGACGGTTCTTGCTGTACTCCTTCGGCATGATGCCCACATAATAAGTGCCTTTCATCAAGGCTTTTGTCTCATCAGTAGTGATATACTTCGAGTTGATCACGTTTACGTAACGGGAACCGAGATATTCCTCGCTGTTGATATAACCAAGGAAAAGAGAAATCATCATGATGAATAAGGATGCGCATGCAATGGCCAATCCTTCTATCCAATTATTCAGTTTCTCTTCAGCCATCTTTGTCAGTTGCCTTAGTGTTGTGTGGGTGTGGATATGCTCCACCGGAATATCTTTGATTGACTCTCTGACGGTATTCACTACGACATCATGGAGGCTGTCCCTTATGTCTTCCTTGATGAATGATGCCACCTCGCTCCCAATCCCTACGGCATCAGGAGTTGCGCACCTGGTGCGGGCGACCGCCGTGGAGGCGGCATGGACGACCTTCTCCACCTCGGAGTCGGGGATCTCGGCCTTCATCCGGCTCTGAAGGAGCCTGCCGATAATCTCGTCCTTGCGGGCGTTGTCCTCGATGAGGGTGTCAGTTCTTGCGACTAGCTCCGGAACCTGCCCGAGAGCCTTGGCTATCTCATTGTTTTCCATGTCCATAAGGTTTTTATGGTTGACTTCTATTATTACAAGCACCGGCCGATCTTCTTCTTCGGCGGGTTGACCTGGGAGACCTGCTTGGACAGCTTCTTGACCTCCTTCTCGGCTCTATCAGCCTCCAATCTCGCGATGATCTTGGTCTCAGGGATCTGGCCGGAGATGGCCTCCCAGCGGGTGAGGAGGCGCTGATGCTCCGTGGATCCCATGATGTCGGAAGCGGAGAACTTGCGTCCCTTGTGGACGAACACGATCTCCGTTACGCCGCCGTTCTTGCCTGTGACGACGCTCATGGTCATGCCAGACACGAGAAGGTTCTGGTCGAGGACATCCTTGGAAGAGGAGTCCTCAAAGATATGCAGGATTGTAACGGAGAGGTCCGCCTGGTCGAAGGCATCCACGACAGGATCCTTGCCGCTGGGAGGGACGATAGGCGGAGCCTGGCTGAGAGCCAATGCGATCTCCTCGACCTCTGCCTTGTCCTTGAGGTTCTTCTTCCGGCGAGCAATGCCAGCCTTAACAGCATTCTCAAGACCTATCCTCTGCTCCTCGGCGAGGAGCTCGGCCTGCTCCGCCTTCTCCTCCGGCGTGCCGTGGGCCATGGCGTTGTTGTAGTCGAAGGTCTCGGCGACGGAACGCTCATAGTTGAAAAGCTGGTCAAAGATCCGCTCGCCTTTCTTGTAGAATGCGTTGCGGTCGAATCCGCCCTTGACAGGACCATCCTTCGTGTTCTTGTGATTGGTCATCGGGGAGAGTTTGACCGACTTCCCGTCGGAGTCGGGCTTGCTTTTCCTAGAAATGATGACGTGGATGTGAAACTGATGGTCACCGTCTTTGTCCCTAGAGTAATGGGGCTTCCAATAAGCAACCAGGTCTGAATGATCCTCGATCCCATCCTTGTTGAAGTTTTCGGCATACGCATCAAGAATCTGGCGGATGAGCATCTGCCCGCTC
>JAFROA010000113.1 GCA_017429885.1 Bacteroidales bacterium
ATAATTGAGAACCGCCCGGCTCCATTGTCCTTGGTTCAACTTTCTTTATCGGCATAAAATTACTACTTTTGTGGTTACAGGCCTTGGGCAGATAACCACTCTGCAAATCTAAGGTTTGTTTACTATGGCAAAGTTATCAGAGAAAATAGGTTATGGATTGGGGGACATGTCCTCCTCGATGTTCTGGAAGATATTCTCGTATTACCTCCCGATTTTTTATTCGGATGTGTTCGGGCTGAAGCCTGTCCATGCGGCGACCCTGCTGGGAGTCACGAGGTTATATGACGCTGTCTCTGACCCTGTGATGGGAATAATAGCTGACCGTACCCAGACTAAGTGGGGAAAATACCGTCCATATCTCTTATGGCTGGCGATTCCCTTCGCCCTGATAGGGATCATGGCCTTTTATGTGCCGGATGCCTCTTATGGCGTCAAGCATTTCTACGCATATGTGGCTTATATCCTGATGATGACGGCCTACACGGCAGTGAATGTACCTTACGGGGCGATGCTCGGTGTTGTGACCGCGGACTCGAAGGAGAAGAGCGTATTCTCTTCTTTCAGGATGTTCTTCGCCTACATCGGCAGTTTCATAGCGATGGGAATATTCTGGCTCTTCGAGAAGTCCATCATAGGTTCCACCAACTCAGCCGGCAAGATGATAAAGGGTGTCGGAGACGCTGATCCCATGCAGTGGACTTCAATTGTCGCTGTCGTGGCTGTCATATGCGCCATCCTCTTCGTCCTGTGCTTCCTGTTGACGAAGGAGCATGTTATAATCGAGCGCAAACCTCAGACAGAAGGTGGCTCATCGATCAAGGATGACCTGAAAGCCCTCGTCTCGAATGGCCCCTGGTGGCTCATGCTCGGTGCGGCCATCGGTCAACTTCTTTGCGGCTCGATCAGAGGCGGAGCGGCTGCATATTATTTCGCCAATATATTGGGTGCCAATATATTCCTCACTTGCGCGGTTTATTTGACAATAGGTGAGATCGGCCAGATGGCCGGAGTGGCGTTCGCTGTTCCTCTCTCTGAGAAAATCGGCAAAAGGAACACCTTCATGGCCGCTATGGTCGCTGTCGTGCTGTTCAGTTCGGCGATATGGTTCATCCCGACAGGCACTGCCGCCGGTATTTGGTGGCTTATCGTCCTTCAGATTCTCGTCAGTCTCGCTATCGGTGTCGCCGCTCCTCTGACATGGAGCATGTTCGCTGATGTGGCGGACTATTCTGAGCTCAGAAACGGCTCTAACTCAACTGGTTTGATATTCTCATCCTCTTCGATGGCCCAGAAGTTCGGAGGCGCCATCGGAGGATTCCTGCTTCTGGCGCTGCTCGGAGTCTTCGGCTATAACAAGGATTTGGCGCTACAGGCTCCAAGGACCCTGAGCGCCATAAAAGCCATGATGAGTTTTGTACCTGCGATAGGAGCTGCGCTCTCAATCCTGGCACTGTCGTTCTATCCTCTCACCACTAGTAAGATGAATGAGGTTCAGGCTGAGTTGAAGAAGAAGAGGGGAGAAGCTTAGCGAAGCCTATTTCCCGGCTATGCTGGCTAGTTCCTTGGCCAGTTTGTCAATCATGACAGTTCCGAAAACGACCTTCCCGTCTGGATCTATGAGGTACATGGAGGGAATCCAGTTCACCTTGTAGTCTTGCGAGACTTGCGTCTCCTTCCACTTGGCTAACGGGCTGACATGATCCCAGCCCAGTCCATTCTCCTTCACATACTCTTCCCACTTTTCTTTCTCGGTGTCAAATGAGACTCCGACGAAGGCCACTTTGTCAGATCCGTATTTCTCCCAAAGGGCTTTCACTTCAGGTGCATCCTTACGGCAGTCAGGGCACCATGATGCCCAGAAGTCAAGGACGACATA
>JAFROA010000114.1 GCA_017429885.1 Bacteroidales bacterium
CGTAAAGTTACCAGTTATTGATTTTTAGATCTCCACTGATGAGACTGAAACTGAGCATATCGACAATCTTCGGACTATTATTGGGAGCTCTTTCCTCAAGCGCCCAGATTAAGTGGTTCAACCCTGCGGATTATGATCGACCTTGCATCCAGCAACAAGGTTTTCAAGCCGAGCTTGGCAACTCCTATCATCGATTTCCCGACAGATTCAAAGGAATAGTTCCCGATCTGGTTTGGAAGAAATCCACCAACTCTTCAGGTCTGGCCATTCACTTTTACACCGATGCCCCGGTTATTCATGTAAGATACACAGTCTCAGGGGATCTCAACTCCCCCGACATGTCAACAATCGGAACGTCTGGATGCGATTTACGATACATCGACCCTAATGGGATATGGCGTGATTTGGCAATGAACTACTCATTTGCCGACACAATAAAACTCTCGTACCATGGCCTGGATACCTCCCTGCAACACGAGTACAGGCTCTATCTACCTCTTTATAATACAGTAGAGTGGCTTGAGATCGGTGTGCCGGTGAAATCATCGTTCAAGGTGGCGGCACCGAGGGAAGAGAAACCTATAGTCATCTACGGGACCTCAATCTGCCAAGGAGGGAACACGTCCAGGGCCGGGAATTCTTGGACAAACCTTTTAAGCCAATATCTTGATTGGCCTGTCGTGAACTTCGGCTTCGATGGTTCTGGCAAAATGGAGAAAGAAGTAGTCGAAGTTATCAGTGAGGTAGACGCCTCAGTCTATGTGCTTGACAATCTTTACAATCTCACTGAGTTCCCGGTTCAGGAAAAGGTTGACAGGATAGTCAGGGCAATCCATATCCTCAAGGAACGCAGGCCTGAAACACCTGTTGTCATTGCCGGGCACACCGGCCACAACAGCCCTTCGCATGCGGCGCAAAGGGATTCTTCTAACAAAGCGGTCGCGACCGCCTTGGACATAGTGGTAAAGGAAGGACTCAAAGATGTTTATCTTCTTTCTTTCGAGGGACTTGGAATGGATTCAGAGGGAAGCACGGTTGAGGGTGTTCACTTGAATGACTATGGGATGATGGAACTCGCCAAAGTCTATACGGACTACCTGAGGAGTCTTCTGGTAATACCTGACGGTGGCGAAGGAATCACTCATGAAGTCACCCAGCGGAGGATGCCACAGTATTATGACTGGCAGGAAAGGCACACTGAGATTCTTCGGGAAAACTCTACGAATCCTCCCAAAAGCGTTATCCTCGGAGATTCCATAATCCATTATTGGGGTGGGGCCTCACTTGGAGATCATGGGATTGACACATGGAATGAGCGATTCGCCCCACTATCTTACAAGAATTTGGGGATGGCATGGGATAATATCGAGAACATCCTCTGGCGGGTGAATCATGGAGAGATTGACGGATTCGAAGCCGAGACAGTGTTAGTAGAGGCAGGGAGCAACAACACCGACGACAACTCAGATGAGGAAATAGTCGAGGGGGTAGTGTTCCTTCTTAAGTCAATCCGGCTTCACCAGCCGAAGTCCAGGATCAAATACATCGCTATACTTCCCTGCTACCCGGATGAGGATCGAATCCGAGTATTGAACAAGAAACTCAAGAAAGCTGTTCTGAAAGCGGGATTTGAGTATTGCGATCCTGGTCCCGCACTGCTGGCAAAACGGGGAACCATTGACAGAAAGTATTTCGTTGATGACGCCCACCCCAACAAAGAAGGATATAGATTGATTATTGACGATATACTTAAATAAAACAACTATAAATCAAGCGATTATGAAGAAGTGTATTTATCTGTTGTTTACCCTTGCAGTCATTCTCTATTCTTGTGGTGATAGCACAAGCGATAAAGATCGCTATATCAATGATTTGATGGGCAAAATGACGCTGAGGGAGAAACTCGGTCAGATGAATCTGCCTATGTGGGATAGTAATGCCATGACAGATTCCGTACTTGCCTCTATGGCTAAAGAAGGTTCAATCGGAGGCGTATGGAACTTCAACGGGAATGCTGATGCCGCACATATCCAAAAGATTATAGTTGAGAATAGCAGACTGGGAATACCAATTCTTTTCGGAGCCGATGTTAACCACGGACATCGCACGATTTTCCCGATAGGGCTCGCGATGTCATGCAGTTGGGACATGACAGCTATAGAAAAAGCGGCGAGAATTTCCGCCACTGAAGCCGCTGCGGATGGTATTTGCTGGACTTACAGCCCGACCGTTGACATTTGCCATGATCCAAGATGGGGCAGGATTGCTGAAGGGGCCGGCGAGGATCCGTACCTCGGTGCCAGAGTGGCAGAAGCCATGGTCCGGGGATATCAGGGAAACCTTAAAGACAGCACCGAGATTATGTCGTGCGTCAAGCATTTCGCCTTTTACGGTGCCCCTGATGGCGGCAGAGACTATAATACGGTAGAGATTGGCAGGAACCGGATGTATAATGATTATCTGGAACCCTACAAGGCCGCGATTGAGGCAGGAGCCGGTACTGTAATGACTTCATACAACACAGTAGATGGAATACCGTCAACCGGGAATCGTTGGTTGCTAACAGATCTATTAAGAAATGAACTAGGCTTTAAAGGGATGGTCGTATCGGATGCGAATGCTATTTCATGCATGATCACCCATGGAATAGGAGACCTGAAGGAAAGCTCCATCCTGGCTCTTAAAGCGGGAACCGACATGGATATGAATTCATTAGGGTATATCGGGACTATTGAAGAGTCACTGAAGGAAGGAAAAGTCAGTAAGAAGGAAATAGATAACGCCTGCCGTCGTATCCTAAGTGTAAAATACGATTTGGGTCTTCTAAACGACCCATTTAAGTTCTTAAGGGTCAAGGAAGAATACAAAGAAGCGTCTCGTGCTGAACATCTATCATTCGAAAGGGAGATGGCTGCCAAGAGCATGGTCCTGCTCAAAAACGAAGGTCATCTTCTCCCACTAAAGGAAAAAGGTACCATCGCCGTGATCGGTCCACTCGCCGATTCATGGCCGACAGGAAAAGGGACGTGGACTTCCGGACATCTTTTTAATCAGAATAGTGTCGAGACCCTTTATCAAGGGCTTAAAGAAGAGCTGGGAGATGCCGTCAACCTCCTTTATGCCAGAGGCTGCCCTCTTTACGATAATAAGATTGTATCCCGTCATGTTGGCGAAGACCAGTTCCGTGACAATCGATCCGATGAGGAATTGTTACGTGAAGCAGTTAACGTCGCTAATCGAGCTGATGTCGTCATTGCAGCTTTAGGCGAGAATAATCACATGAGCGGGGAGGGCGCATGTAGAAGTGATTTGAATCTCCCTGCTAGTCAAAGACGCCTTTTAGAGGCACTGCTAAATACGGGGAAGGATATTGTCATGCTTAATTATTCCGGACGCCCGACAGTTCTTACTTGGGAGAGCGAGCATGTCCCGGCCATCCTGCAAGTATGGTTTGGTGGTAGCATGGAGTCCCGGGCCATTTATGATATACTGTTCGGCAAGGTTAATCCCTCTGGCAGGTTGAGCGTTTCCTTCCCCTACAGTGCCGGGCAAATACCCTACTATTACAACCATCTTAGGACAGGAGACCCTTTTGAGAAAGATTGGGAAACAGATTTCCAAATGATGCTGTCAAACTATTTTGACGCTCCCAATGATCCGCTTTTCCCCTTCGGATATGGCTTGAGTTACACGACATTCAAGTACGGGAATATTGAGATTGACAGCACAGAACTACGTAAAGGTGAAGAGGTTACTGTGTCTGTAGAGATCACTAACACGGGGGATAGGGACGGAGATGAGACTCCGCAACTTTATATTCATGACTTGATGGCAAGTATCGCAAGGCCTCTGATGGAACTTAAAGGTTTCCAGAAAGTTCACCTGAAAGCCGGGGAGAGCGTGACAGCGCGGTTCCCTATCACTGAGGAAATCCTGAGGTTCTACAATTCATCCATGGAAAAAGTCTCGGAACCCGGTGATTATGACATCATGGTAGGTCCGGACTGCGCGCATGTCCAATCCGTCCGGCTAACATTGAAAGATTGATAACGTATTTTGTATATATTAATCAACATATAGTTGAAGTATTACCAACATTATTAACACTCTTATTTAAATCAAATGGCAACAAAAAGAAATCAAAGTCTAGCGCTTAAGATAGCGAAGACAGCTTTCGTATGCGGCCTAGTCATGGTTCCGATGAACATGTCCGCTGCCATTCCAGACAGCAGTGTGGACATTATCTCTGTCACGGCCAACGATCAGGACGGCCGTGTGATTACCGTTAAGGTTAAGGATTCCTCCGGACCAGTAGCTGGAGCGAGCATCTTGATAAATGGCACCCGCGATGGCGCATTCACCGACATGAACGGTGAAGCCACACTCAACAATGTCAGACCAGATGCATCCATTACAGTATCTTTTATCGGCTATGAGACACAAGTTATCCAAGTCAATGGCCGGTCTACAATTGATGTGACTCTCAAGGTCGACTCCGAGACTCTCGACGAACTGGTAGTTGTCGGGTATGGAGTCCAGAAGAAAGTTAACCTATCCGGTTCTGTCGCGACCGCCGACACAAAAAAACTTGAAAGCCGGCCTGCGGCCAATATCGCCAACGCCCTTCAGGGAGCTGTCGCGAACCTGAACATTGATCCCGCAAAGGGAACTCCCGGATCATCCACGTCAATGAATGTCCGTGGATTCACATCCATCAACGGAGGTTCTCCTCTTGTTGTTATCGATGGTATAATCTCTGAGGTTACCGAACTCAACAGAATGAACCCCAACGACATTGAGAGTATCTCTGTGCTCAAGGACGCGGCTTCCGCCGCAATCTATGGCTCACGCGCGGCCTTCGGAGTCATCCTTGTCAACACAAAGACAGGAAAATCAGAGAAAGTATCTGTTAATTACAATAACTACTTTGATTACGCTGATATCAATACGGTCCGAAGGAAACTTTGTACCGACCCCTATCAGGCAATGGTGGACGTGAACACTGTTACTCCGGAATATAACTTCTTTAACGACGAGTGCCTTGCTGGAGCAAAAGCTTACAGAGACGGGCAAAGCGACAAGAGCTATTACTATTCCGACAGATGGGGATACAACTGGTACTACGACAGCAATGACCGCTGGGATTCCTATTTCAAGACCGC
>JAFROA010000115.1 GCA_017429885.1 Bacteroidales bacterium
CCGTTATGCTCGTACAAATTGTTTTTATAGCACCCAGGGCAAGGGCTCAATTCCGAAGGCTCATAGTCAGAAAACAGACTATTCGGGGCAACATCATGACAACTATCGGGAACCACGCCCTTCAAGCCATCCATCTGCCAGATGTTCCAGGAAATGATTCCCGCAACCTCCTTCAAGTCATTAATGTATGGCATTTTCTGGAACTTATCAGCATAGAAATCAACGTAAGTAAAAAGCAGTGCCTCACGGGCGAGCAAAAGGTTATCACCCTGCCACTCATAGCCATAGGTATTTTTAAAAGCGATAATTGCCCATTCTTTCCATTCTTCAGGCATAGAGGTGTTCTCCCCGACAATACGGAGTTTCCTGTCAAGTAGACCAATTCTTTGCCGGACCGGAATGTAATCGCCAGTGGTCGTATCGAAACGGCTTACAAGATAAGGGGCCTCGCCGCAAGTTATTTCAAGGCGGGTGGACTTGACATAAGCTTTCCAGGTCTTGCCTTTAGGGAATGTGATTTTGTCTTCCGTAACAATCCATGAATGAAACCCATTCTCGATAATCTCTTTATTGAAAACATTCTCACGCCCGAACCATGCGCCATCAACAAGGTTGTTTTGGGCATTACATATCCAAGACGGAGTGAAGACTTCTGCCTTCTCCCTAACCCTTGCCAGCTGGAGCTGTTTTTCTTTCAGTACCCTAGGCATAATGAGCATCCCGTTTTCTCCGGTAATCTTCCCTGGTGTTATCTCGTCATTATAGTAGAAACCATCGCCTTTGGGGCTATAGTCATTAGTGGCCCAGAAGATATTCCTTCCGGTAGTACGATCAACCAGCAGGATATTGAGAAGTTCTGGATCAGCAGAAAGGATGCTATTCTCTCGGATGTCTGAATCCTCTCCTTTTATTTGGTACAACTCTCCCATTTCATGAAGCTCTCTCACAAATTTAACGAATCTCCTTCAATTAAAACAAAGAACGGATGAAAATGTGCCATACGGTGATACATCAAGACATTTTCCGCTCCAACCCGACCGTCATTCTTCGCGAATCTACATCCCGTCACCTTTCCCCCTGTCAAGGGCGAGACAAGTGCCGGCTTTGGCCGCACCCTTGACAGGGAGGTGCGGGATTGTGTTGACGCTGCGAAATCCGGTTCGGGTTTAAGAGCGAAAACGTTCATTTTAAATCATTTCCATTATGTATTATTCAAAGAAAATCAAAGACAGCTCCCAGGCGGCCAACCTGATGAGAGGCCATCTAGAAGACCTTGACCATGAGGAGCTCTGGGCTTTGTTCCTGACATCGGCGAACACGCTGATCGAGGCCGAGATGCTGACCAAAGGGACTCTCTCAGCCACACTTATCAACTCAAGGACGGTCGTGAAGAGGGCGCTCATAAACAACGCCGCCTCGGTCATCATCCTCCACAACCACCCGTCAGGCGAGGCTTGCCCCAGCTTGAATGACATCAGGCAGACAGCGAGCATCCGCTCCGCCTGCAACCTCCTTGACATATCTCTCCTGGACCACATCATCCTTGCCGGGAAGAGGTACTATTCCTTTGCCGAGGACGGCTCTTTCGAGTTTGACCCAAACGATCCACCCTTCCTTAAATAGCTTTATCATGGAACAACTCAACAGAATAGAACTACAAGGTACAGTGGGCAGCGTCGTCGTCCACGTGATCGGAAGCTCAAGGGTAGCGAGATTCTCGTTAGCCACCAA
>JAFROA010000116.1 GCA_017429885.1 Bacteroidales bacterium
GCTCCAGCTCGCTTCTCAGTTTTTCTGGAAGCGTCAGCTCAAGATCAACACTTTCCTGGGAGTTGAAATTCTTTGCCACAGAAGATATGATCTCCTTGACGAAATCAGAAGAGGATAAAGCTGATGCAGCCTTACCGCCTATCATCCCGTTCACCATGAGGTTCTCAATACTCCTCTTGATAGACTGCATGCTCTGGATCGCGGCCATTTTTACGTCACCCTCAACTTTCACCTGGTAGTCGAGGGCGGCCTTCTCGGCCTTCTTGATTATCTCCTCGGCTTTTTTCTGGGCCGCCTCGACAATCTCCGTGGCCTTGAGCTCGGCCTTGGCTAGAATGGCCTCACCTTCTTCCTTTCCCTTTGACAGACCTTCCCTGTAGAGTTTGTCGGTCAATTCCTGGAGTTTGTTATCCATATTATTCAAGTTATTGTTCAAATATAGTAAAAAGAATGGTTCAACGCTAGCCGAGGAAACCGAGTAAAATACCAGCCGCCACAGCGGATCCGATAACGCCGGCCACATTGGGACCCATGGCGTGCATCAGGAGGTGGTTGTCGGGATCGAATTCCCTTCCGACAACCTCTGAGACTCGGGCGCTGTCAGGAACAGCGGAGACACCGGCGTTGCCGATAAGCGGATTGATCCTCCGGTCACCCTTGAGGAACAGGTTCCAGAATTTCACGAACAAGACTCCGACTGTCGTGGCGATCACGAACGAGAGGAGACCGAGCAGGAAAATCTTCAGGGAGTTCCCGGTGAGGAACTTGTCAGCTTGTGTTGAGGCACCGACGGTGAGTCCTATGAGGGTCGTGACCACATCGATGAGCGGGCCGCGGGCAGTCTCAGCGAGGCGTCTTGTCACTCCGCTCTCTTTCAACAGGTTCCCGAAGAAAAGCATCCCGAGCAGAGGAAGGCCAGAGGGAACGATGAAGGCTGTGAGGATGAAACCGACGATGGGGAAGATGATCTTCTCACGCTGGCTAACAGGCCTTGGGGCAGGCATCTTTATTAGGCGCTCCTTCTTGGTTGTCAAGGCAAGCATGATAGGCCTCTGGATGACTGGTACGAGAGCCATGTATGAATATGCGCTCACAGCTATGGCTCCCATGAGATCGGGGGCGAGCTTGGAGGACAGGAATATGGCCGTGGGACCGTCCGCTCCTCCGATGATGCCGATGGCTCCCGCTTGGTTCGGATCAAATCCGAGGAGGAGGGCTAGGAGGTATGCTCCGAATATCCCGGTCTGGGCCGCGGCTCCGATGAGAAGCAGCCGCGGTTGGGAGATCAGAGCCGAGAAATCAGTCATCGCTCCGATCCCGAGGAAGATAAGCGGGGGATACCAGCCTTGCTTGACACCCTGGTATAGCGTGTTCAGGACGGATCCGTCCTCATATACTCCGATATTGAGTCCCGGGAACAACGGGATGTTGCCGATGATCATTCCGAAGCCAATAGGAACCAGCAGTAGAGGTTCCCAGCCTTTCTTGATGGCAATGGTGATGAACACGATGCCTATCAGGATCATGGCCAGGTTCTGCCAGGTCGCATTGGCGAATCCGGTGAAGAACCAGAATTGTTTTAGATTCTCGATTATGGTGCTCATCCTACGCGATCTTCACGATTTCGGCTCCCTCGAGCACTGAGTCACCCTTATTCACGAGAATGGCGGTCACGGTGCCATCGCTGGACGCCTGGATCTCATTCTCCATCTTCATCGCCTCTATGACAGCTACCTTCTGACCGGCCTTTACGGCCTGGCCTTCCTTGACTGAGACCTCGATGATGACACCTGGCAGGGGAGAGGTGACTGCCTTGCCGGCTCCGGCCGGAGCGGGAGCGGCGGCAGGAGTGGGAGCCGCGGCAGGTGCTGCGCTGGCTGCCGGAGCCACTGGAGCCGCGGCGGGAGCCACGGGTGTATCCATCTCCACTTTATAGGAGGCACCGTTGACGGTCACGTCAGCTATGTTTCCTTCCACTGAATTGATCTCAACGTCATATTCGTTGCCATTGATTCTGAATTTGTAGTTTCTCATATCGTATTTTGTCTTTATTTATCGTGGTAATTGTCTGAAATTCTGTGTTTTGTCGGCCCAGTTGCCATTGCCTGAAGGCTGGATCGTGATGACCATGCTCTCTATATCGTGAACCCCACCGCGTAGGTAGTCGTCGAGGGCAAGGGCTATCGCCGCATAAACCTCTCCTCCAAACTCACTTGAAAGAGCCAGTGAGATAGCGGCCGCGATCTCAGGGGTCAGTTTCCCGTCAAGTGATTTCTTGGACTTTTTGACTTTCGGGCCCTGCTTGCCGCGTTTATTGGCGTTGCCGATCCAGCCGAATATGAACGAGAGTATAAGCAATGCGGTGAACACCACCATCACAGCGATCAATGTCAGGACAAGACCATGCGGATCCTGTTCTTTCATGATTTGGCTCTTGGTCTTGGCATCGACATTCCCGTTGTAGGATCCGGGAGTAGGGTTGGGATTGACCTGGGTTTTGAATTCCATTTCATTGACTCCAACGGGGATCCTGACCACAGACTGGTCAGCCGGCAGATCAGCGGGGATCTCCACCTGGTCTATGATGGTCCGGCCGTCATTACTGATAAGATAAAGAGTCGATCCGTTCCTAAGCTTGAAATTGGTGTAAAATGTTCCTTGAGAGGAGTTTCCACTAGTGTAGAATACCACGCTCTGGCGGGGGCCCAATTGGGCTGAGCGGTCCGAAGTGGGGATATGGTACTTTTTCAGGTCGGACTTGTCGTCAGAGAGGTAACACCCTCCGAACTTGACAGTACCATTGGAAGTGTTGAACAACTCGATCCAACCGTTCCGTTGGCCATATCCATCGACAATCCCGCTAGTGTTCTCGACAAGCACTTCTCCGATCAGCAGATCGGACAGGTTCTGGGCATCGAGAGACAACCCGCACAGAAACGTGATGGCTATGGAAAGTATTATCCTGTAATGTCTCATCGCGCTATAGGGGAAGGTTGTCGTGTTTCTTGGCGGGCATCATCTGTTTCTTCCCGGCGAGTTGCTCAAGAGCCCGGATCACTCTGAATCGGGTGTTTCTCGGCTCGATCACATCGTCGATGTAGCCCTTCTGGGCAGCCTGATAAGGATTGTTGAACAATTCC
>JAFROA010000117.1 GCA_017429885.1 Bacteroidales bacterium
GACACCAACCTCCTCTGCCTCATATTCCATCCCGGTGGCCACGAACTTGACTTTGTCACCTTTTGAGATTGACCCGTTCAGGACTTTGAAATAGGCGATGATTCCCCGGAACTGGTTGAACACGGAGTCGAAGATAAGGGCCTGCAGAGGAGCCTCAGGATCGCCCTTGGGGGCAGGAATCTTCTCCACGATAGCGTCCAGGAGCGGCGGGATGCCTTCTCCGGTGCGGGCAGAGACTTTGAATATCTCATCATGGTCACAACCCAGCAAATCGACTATCTGGTCGGAGACGACTTCGACTTGAGCGGATTCCATGTCAATCTTATTGAGGACCGGTATAATCTCCAGTCCGTGGTCCACGGCCAGATAGAGGTTGGAGATGGTCTGCGCCTGAATACCTTGTGATGCGTCAACCACCAGGAGAGCCCCCTCGCACGACGCTATCGAACGGGAGACCTCATAAGAGAAGTCCACATGCCCGGGAGTGTCTATCAAGTTGAGAATATATTTCTCCCCTTTGTAGACATATTCCATCTGTATGGCGTGACTCTTTATAGTGATGCCCTTCTCCTTCTCAAGATCCATATCATCAAGCACCTGGGCCTCCATGTCACGGGTGGACAAGGTCTGTGTCAACTCAAGCAGACGGTCCGCCAAGGTGCTCTTGCCATGGTCGATATGGGCGATTATGCAGAAATTGCGTATATGCTTCATAATTGCAAAAATAATCAAATTGTCGTACATTTGAAAGATAACGGGCTAGCGAAAAAGAATGACGGACAAGGAAATACTGGACCTTTACAATTCAGGGCAGCGTGAACTCGCCTTCAAGGAGTTAGTGAACTCCTACAGCGAGAGGCTGTACTGGCATATCCGCCGTTTACTATGTTCCCATGAGGACACAGATGACCTGCTGCAGGATATTTTCGTGAAGATATGGTCCTCTCTCTCCACTTTCAGAGGTGAATCCCAGCTATATACCTGGCTCTACCGCATAGCCACGAATGAGTCCTTGAATTTCCTCCAGAAGCAGAAGATCAGGGCCGCCCTGCAATTCGAGAGCATGACTTCAAAAATTGAGGAAAGAATCGATGAGGACACGCTGTTGGATGGGGACCAATTGCAGAGAGATCTGATGAAAGCCATCCAACGACTTCCCTCCAAGCAAAGGACCGTCTTCATCATGAGATGGTTCGATGATCTATCCTACGAAGACATTTCCGAGATACTTGGAACTTCGGTAGGTGCCCTTAAAGCTTCATACCATTTTGCCTCAGAGAAAATCAAGGCGGAACTGGAGAAAAATTTAAAATGATTTTAAACCTTATATTCAATACCTTGTCAAAGTATCGGAAATGGAAATCGGAAATGACATATTCGAGAAGATAGGGAAACCGTCCATGGGAGTCCCTGAGGGCTATTTTGACAGCCTCAAGTCCCGCTTGGAGTCAATTCCCTCCGCCAAGGTCTCCCATCCCGGAGTCTGGGCGGGGATGAGGCCATATCTGGCTCTCGCCGCTTCCTTCGCCGCCATCGTGCTGATCGGCAACGCCCTCCTCCGTGACACCGTGAAGAACCAATCTGCCGACCCGTTCTACAGTGAGGACTCTTATGCGGACATAATCTCTATCACCAATCCAGAGCTTCTCTACAATGAGTCCGAATTCGATATGGAGGAACTCTCGGATGAAGACATCATCAATTATCTGATTGAATCCGGAGTCAGGACAGAGCATCTCGCCTACGCCGGTGACCAGTATTAATCATAAAGCTATGAAAAAAAGCATGAGAATAATGATAATCACTTTCTTGACCCTGGCATTCACATGGAGCGCCTCCGGGCAGGAAAGGGCCAAGAAGAATGACTGGCAGGACAGGATCAAGGCTGAGAAAATCGCTTACCTGACCGACAAGATGGATCTCTCTTCCGCCGAGGCGGAGAAGTTCTGGCCAGTATACAACAGGGCTGAGGCTGAGACCAAGGCTTGCTGGAAGCTGGTGATGGAGGCCTACAAGGCTCTCGAGGCAAGCATCGACTCCGGGGATGACGACAAGGAGATCAGCGCCCTTCTGGACAAGTATCTTGATGCCCGCGAGAAAGGAGAAGGGATTGAGCGCAAGTACACTACAGAATACAGGAAGATCCTCTCCAACGACAAGATAGCCAGGCTATATATCGCAGAGGAGGATTTCCGTAGACAGCAAATTCACAGACTCAATAGAAACGATAACAGCAAAAACGACAAAAAGTGACAGTTCACACTAAAACTAGTAGTCTGTCGATGAGAAAGCGTGCCGTGAGGTACGCTTTTTTTATTATATTTGGGAAAGTTTTGTCCCATCCATTATTTGTCCATTAAAATAATTGACAATGAGAAAGTTTTTATTCGCGGCATTTGTCTGCATGCTGGCCCTGGCCTCTTGCGGGAAGAAGGTTCCCGCCTCTGTGCCGGCTGAGATCAAAAACGGCATAATCGAGCTTAAGGCTCCCGCCCGCGCGCCTGGTCAGGAGAGCGCCCTCGGCTTGAAATGCGATCCTATTGAGACTGTCCGTATCGCCTTCGTCGGCGTTGGCGGAAGAGGAGCCTCCGCTGTCAGCAGGTACACACACATTGACGGCGTGAAGATCATGGCCTTCTGCGACCTGAAGCAGGAGAGGGTGGATCTGTGCAACGACATCCTTAAGAAAGCAGGTTTGCCGGAGGCTGACACCTATGTCGGTCCGGAAGCATATAAGGAGCTATGCGACAGGGACGACATAGACCTGGTTTACATCGCCACAGACTGGGTGGTACATGTACCGATATCCCTTTATGCTCTTGAGCATGGCCATCACGTGGCCTGCGAGGTCCCTATGATGATGACAATCGATGACTGCTGGAAGCTAGTTGACGCTTGCGAGAGGACACGCAAGCATTGCATGATGCTCGAGAACTGCTGCTACGATTTCTTCGAGATGTCAGCCCTGAACATGGCCCAGCAAGGACTCTTCGGAGAGGTTTATCATGTGGAAGGCGCTTATATCCACTTCCTTTCCGAAGGTTGGGACAGGAGCGAGACATGGCGTGTGGATTACAACATCGAGAACAGGGGTGACAACTATCCCACTCACGGACTCGGACCCATCGCCCAGGTGCTGAACATCCACAGGGGCGACAAGATGGATTACCTTGTGGCCATGGACACTCCTTCCTACAACGGCAAGGTGGCAGCCAAGAAATTCAGGGATAAGGATTACTGCAAGGACGGAGACCACACCATCAGCCTCATCCAGACCGAGAAGAAGAAACTCATCGAGGTTCAGCACAATGTTTACGCCTATCGTCCTTACTCAAGGATGTACCAACTCACCGGGACTGAAGGATTCGCCAACAAATATCCCACCGAGGGAATCTCTGTTAAGGGAATCAACGGCCATACCTATGTCCCCCAAGAGGTTATGGACTCCCTGCTGACAGCTTACAGGCCCGAGTTCGCGAAGGCCATCGAGGAACAGGCGAAGTCAGTTGGCGGCCACGGCGGAATGGACTTCATCATGGACTACAGGCTAATCTACTGCCTGCGTCACGGACTCCCGCTCGACGAGGACGTTTATGACGCCGCCGAGTGGTCAGCCGTCCAGGAGTTGAGCCGTATATCATTGGAGAACAATTCCATGCCGGTACGTTTCCCGGACTTCACCAGAGGAGACTGGAACAAGGTGGACGGATTCCACTACGCCATGTAAGCCTTCAGGATGCGAAAACTGAAGGCTCCAAACACCTATGTCATCATCGCGGCCATCATCTTGTTGTGCGCGGTGATGACATGGTTTATACCAGGAGGGCAATATGTCAAGTCTGATGACGGCACGATCTCTTACGAGGCCGTGGATTCCGTCCCTCAGACATGGCAGGTGTTCACCGCCATTTATCATGGCTTTGTGAAACAAGCCGGGATCATCATTTTTATCCTCGTGGTAGGCGGCGCGTTCTGGCTGCTGAACGCCACCGGAGCGATTGAGGCAGGTATCAAGCGTCTCATCACCAAGATCGGGAATAAAGACAAGATAGTACTCGCCTCGCTCACTGTGCTTTTCTCCCTTGCGGGCGCCGTTTTCGGAATGAGCGAGGAGACAATCCCTTTCGTAGGGATTGTGGTACCCTTGGCTGTGTCAATGGGATATGACGCTTTCATGGGAATGCTGGTGGTCTACGTGGCATCCAACATAGGCTTCTCCAGCGCCTTCCTTAACCCTTTCACAGTCGGAATAGCCCAAGGGATGGCGGATTTGCCACTATTCTCAGGAATGGGGTACCGCCTTTTATGCTGGGGCATATTGACTGCCCTCCTCGTGGCCTTTGTGGTAATATATGCCCATAAAGTAAGGAAAGCTCCCACCGCTGCGGAAACAATTGATACTGAGCCTCTCACTAAAAGGCAAACTTGGACTTTGGTCACTCTCGCCCTTACAGTGGTCACCTTGATTATCGGGGTTACCCGATTCGAATGGTATATGCCTGAGATCACCGGGCTATTCCTCGCCATGGGGATTATCTGCGGTATAATCGCCGGTTTCTCATCAGAAAGGATAATCAAGGAACTGATGGCCGGAGCGAAGGACATCCTTTCCGCGGCGCTCGTGGTGGGTTTCGCGTCTGGGATAATAGTCATATTGCAGGACGGAAAGATAGTTGACAGTATCCTGCACTCGATGCAGGAAGGTCTAGATGGAAGCGGAAAGGCAGGTTCCCTGACCGCAATGTATGGAATTCAAGCCCTGATCAATCTCATAATCCCCAGCGCAACCGCGAAGGCGGCCATCACTATACCGATCATGGCTCCATTTTCCGATATGGTCGGGGTATCCAGACAGGCCATGGTCCTCGCTTTCCAATTCGGCGATGGATTCACGAACATGATCACTCCCACATCAGGTGTGCTAGTCGCGGCCCTCGCCATGGCGAGAATCCCTTATTCGAAATGGGTTAAATGGATATGGAAAATGGTGCTGGTACTGCTTGTCCTGGGCCTTCTCCTGCTCCTGCCTACGGTTTTCTTAGCCCCCTCCGGCTTCTGAGAAATACTATTCTTCCACGAAAAGTCCGTCCCTCATGAACAGGGACCTGTCGCACATCGCCGCCAATTCCGGATCGTGTGTGACAATCACTATTGTCTGGCCGTGACGTTCCCTTAAGTCGAAGAAAAGCTGATGGATCTCAGCCTTTGTCTTTGAGTCGAGATTGCCGGAAGGCTCGTCAGCGAAAAGGATGGCGGGTTCGTTGACAAGGGCTCTGGCGATAGCCACCCTCTGTTGCTCACCTCCGGAGAGCTCAGAAGGCTTGTGATCCATGCGCTCTCCAAGACCCATCTCGTTCAGAAGCCTGGTGGCGGCCTCCTTCGCGTCACGGTCGGAACGCCCGGCTATAAAAGCCGGAATCATGACATTCTCAAGTGCGTTGAACTCTGGGAGAAGATGATGAAACTGGAATACGAAACCTATCCTGCGGTTCCTGAAAGCGGAAAGATCCTTGCCTCCGAGATGCAGGACATCGGTGCCGTCAATCTCAAGAGAACCGGCATCCGGAGTGGATAGAGTGCCGAGAATCTGCAACAAGGTGGACTTCCCTGCCCCTGACGCTCCCATGATCGAGACAACCTCAGACTTCCCCACCTGGAAGTCAATTCCTTTCAAGACCTTAAGTGTCCCGAAACTCTTCTCTATTCCTTTTGCTTCTATGATCATGTCTCAAAGATACTTCTTTTTTGGGATTTTCCGAAAAAAGGAATACCTTTGCAGTCCTAATCGGGGTGTGGCGCAGTTGGCTAGCGCATCTGCTTTGGGAGCAGAGGGTCCCGTGTTCGAGTCACGGTACCCCGACTTATTTTCTTGAGAAGTATTCTTTGACCACGGAGACGGAGAGTTTGGGGCGACGCTGGAGGTCAAAGATTCCAGCTGTTGAAAACCCTAAATTGATCTTGCCGCTCTGCAGGACACTGGTGCGGGAATAAGTGCGGTTATCGTTCATTTGCCAGATGGCGTATCCAATCACATCGGGGTTGGCCCAAAGAGTCTCGAAAATATCCTCAAGATACTCAGCTTGCATTTCCTCGGAAGAGACGTTAGCGGCGGGATCATGCATCCCGTATACGGCTGTCATGCCAGACTCGGAGACCATTATAGGCTTGTCAGGGTAGCGCTGACGGAATGAGCTGACGATTTTGGTGAATGTGCTCTCCACCTTCTTCTTAAGGTCAGCCGGTTCGCCCGGAACCATAGGAATCGTGCCCGGATAAGTATTGAAAGCGATAAGGTCCGTGTTCTCGTTGCACAGGTCGCTTTCCCAACTGTTGCACGCGAAGGTGACGAGACGGCCGCTGTTCTCATCCCTGATAGTTTGTATCAGCTCATCGACAAGGGACTTGCACTCGGGTTTGTTGCTGGCGCACTCATTCAAGAAACCATAAATGATAACACTAGGATGGTTGAAGCTGTTCCGGACCATATCCCTGGTCTGTTTAATCTGCTGTGCCCGGAAATCAGGATCGGTAAGTTCCTCTCCAGCATGGGGATTGTTGTTGTAGGTCTGACCATTCCCCCAGCCCAGGGACTCCTCCCATACCAATACTCCCATCTCGTCACACAACTCCAAGAAGCGGTCCGCCTGCTGGTAGTGAGCCCCACGTATGAAATTACCTCCGAGGACCTTCAGGTTCTGCAAATCCATCACCCACATCGTTTCAGGGACCGAGGCACCGAAAAGGGGGCTCTGGTCGTGTCGATTCACGCCTTTGAGGAATAACTCCTTGCCGTTCAGATAAAGTTTCCTGTTTCTCGCCTCAATCTGCCGGATCCCGAAACGCACCTGACGACCGTCAATCTCCATGGTTGTCAGATTAGGTTCCTCTGGACTCCAAAGCTTGAAATCCGGCACGTTCACAGTGTATTTTCTCACCCCTTCAATCTCGACTTCAACCTTTCCTGTCCGGTAATCCAGCGTACGGACGAAGATTTTCGGCTGCTTCTCCACGATCCTGACGCCTCGGTAGAACCCACCGAAAAAGTAGAAATCATAATACGGCAATGCCAATTTATTTGTCTGCCAGTCGAAGCGGTTGTCCAATGCGGCGAAGAGTTCGTGTTCCCCTTTTGAAAGCTTCCCGAGAGGAATCTCTAATTTTGAATATGGATACGGGAATGTCCCAAGATCCTTTCCATCGAGTGCGAAATTAGCCCGAAGACCCATCCCTTCAACCTCAAGGACAGCATCCTTGATAGTCTCGTCCACACGGAAAGTCTTGCGATACAGGGCCGTACCCCGTTTCAGGTAGTACCTGGGCATCATATCCCAGCATCCAGGGACGCTCATCACATCGTCCGCGATGAATTCCAGGTCACGGACTTCTTCGATGGATTTATTCTCTTCAAAACGGAACTGCCAACTGCCCGAAAGGGTGATGGCGGTGAGGAATATGGCTAAAAGATGCATGTTGGTTGTCGCATTGTCATTTATAGGAAATTCCCATGAGTTACAAAAGAAATCCGTATCCCTATCCACTAGCCTCGGAGTCGCTGACCAGCAACACATTGACACTCTTGCGTTCTACGCCGTTGAAGACACCCTCCGCCTCAAAATATCTCTCATAAACATTAATTGTCGCCATAATACCGCTTATTGATCCATAACAAAAGTAATCAAAATTATTAAATGATTATCTTTGTATTAGCTAACTCTCAAACGCTTATGAGACGAATTGTCATCACAGGAGTCATAACCGCCATCATGGCGTCTTTGGCTCTATCCGGCTGTTCACATGCCGACGGGTCGCTCCAAAGAGGAAAGGCTTCCAAAGAATTGGATAAAGCCATGAGCGAATACTATCAGGTCATTGCCGACTGCTCCGAGGAAATCCACAGCATCATGGTGGTACAGCATGGCAAAGTGCTGGCGGAGAAGTTCTTCTCTCCAGACACCGCACATGTGCTTCACTCTGTCAGCAAGACATTCACCTCAACCGCCGTGGGTTTCGCCATCTCTGAAGGACTCCTTTCGCTGGACGACAAGATCGTGGACATTTTCCCAGAGAGCGTTCCGGAAAACCCCTCAGAGAACCTGAAGAAGGTCACGATACGGAACCTGTTGACTATGAACTCGGGACATGCCACAGACCCGACCAGATCCGTCAGTAACGGTGACGGCGATTGGGTGAAGGGGTTTATGGAATGGCCTATCGAATATGAGCCTGGCACCTGTTACTGCTACAACAGCCTCGGCACATACGTCCTATCGGCGGCAGTCCAAAAGGTGAGCGGCCAAAAGATAGTCGACTATCTTGACACCCGCCTTTGGCAGCCTCTTGGCATAGAGAAGCCCAAATGGTTGGAGAGTCCAGCCGGTATAAACACCGGAGGCTGGGGACTATATCTCCACACAGAGAGCCTCGCCAAGATGGGACTATGCCTACTGAACGGAGGAAAGTACAAAGGGAAACAAGTTATCCCGGCCAAATGGGTGGCTGAGATGTCCGCCAAGCAAGTGCCTTGTGTCCCATCCGGAACAAACGAGGTGAAAATGCGGGAGAACCCCCAGGATCCCTCCACGAGCGACTGGCTCCAGGGATACGGTTACCAGATGTGGCGTTGCCGTCACAACGCCTTCAGGGCAGATGGCGCCTATGGGCAATACATAATCGTGATTCCCGAGAAGGATGCGGTAGTCGCTGTCACAGCCCATGTCGGCGATATGCAAGCTGAGATCAACCACATCTGGGACAGCATCCTTCCCGCTTTATAATATACTGAATATGAAGAGATTCCATCTAACCAAAGTGGTACCGCCCTTATGCTTTGCCATTTTGGCGATGTCAATTATTGTCTCTTGTCACAAAGAAAAGATCTCTGAGGTTGAAGGAATCTTACAAAGGCAGGAAGTACGCTTCAGTGAGCCACCGAAGCGTATTCCCTCCCCATGTTCCGTGGATGCCCCTTTGATGGGCAACGGCTTCACTGGAGTCGCGTTGTCCGGCCCTCCGGAGGCCTTGGTGTTCCACTTGGCCCGCAATGACTTCTGGAGATTAAGGTCTGCTCATGACGAGACCTGGCCTCTTGTCCTAGGCCTTGTCAAGTTGATGGTTCCAAAACTTGAAGGAGCTTCATATCAAATTGACCAAAGCCTATACGACGCCATCCACGAGGGAACCATCGGCACGATGAATCCGATCCTGTCGCTCGGACTTGCGAGGATGGTTATGGATATCGCCTTGGATATGAGTGAGTTCCCAAGGAGACACAATCCGGATCAACACTATTCCGAACGGGTCTTACCGCTTTGAGCCGGAGAACTGATCTTATACACTATGAACCGTGTCCCCTCTGAACTGTTCCGGAAACGGAACGGATCCAAACGGGTCACCGAGCGCCCCTGGGGAACATCTATATTCTTGAATGTCTTGCGCTCCAGCACCTTGCCCCTTTCGTTCTGGAGTTCCACAGTCAGATTGACCCTGCAAGCGGAATCCATATTGAATATGACAGGCTC
>JAFROA010000118.1 GCA_017429885.1 Bacteroidales bacterium
CTGTTCCATGGTCTTGGACAGGGTGAAATACTCAGGACAAACCTTCTTGAAGTCCTTGTAGACCTGCTCGGCGATTCCGTATAGAGAAGCGAAAATCAGGTAGTTGTTCCAAAGCCCGACCTCGACGGCACCCCTGTCTTGTATGAGGGTGAAGTCCTTCAGGAACTTCTTGAGTCCGAACACTTCCCGTACATCTTGAGCCTTGAGGGTCTTGAGCGATGTGGATCTGTCCTTGATCTTATTCTGCCAATTGTAGATTTTCGCCCCGTGCTTGTTGGCCCACTTCTTCAGTTCCTTTTTCTGTAGTATGGAGTCATCTCCGGCGGCATCCTTGAAGAAATTATAGAGGTCCAGCTCCATGTTGAGATCCTCACCGGAGACATCATTGTCTGTGAGAGTCAGCTCATTGATCTTAAATGCGGGGTCACCGCTCAGCTGGGGGACAAGCTGGAAAGCGCCGCGGTAGAAAAGACGCATCATATAGGCGGAGATCAATCTCTCGCTTTCCTGCTGCCCGGCAGTGGTTGAGAATGACTTTTGTGAGATAAGCCTGATTATATTCGAGGCTTTCTTGAGATCTCCATTGACGGGAACTCCCCTGAACCAGTCCACATCGCTTTCCTTGCCTCCAAGAAGCTCTTTACGACGTTTTTTGTTGCTGATTTCCGCCCAGATGACTCCACCGACCAGTGCCAGGCTGATGAGCCCGAGGAAAGTGAACAGGAGGAAGTCAAAGACTTTTGCGAAGAAGTCGCTGTCTTTTTTGTAGGAACTGCCTTTGAGAGCTCTTTTCTTGACTGTCTCAAAAGTCTTGTCCTCAGTCAGTTCGGGAGTGAATATGCCTTTCTCAAACCCGAGCAGGGCTATCAGGGTGCTCCTGCTGGAGAACGGTTCGGTGGACCAATACTTGGCCGCTCCGTCCACCACCTCAGCCTCGCCCTCGAAGCCGAATCCCCAAAGGAGAGTGTTCTCAGGAGTGAGGATGGTGCCGTTTTTCCGGATTGTGAGAGACACGTCGTCAATTCCGCTATCAGTAGTGGTGATGAACTGATAGTTGAATCCATCTTTGTCTGAATAACCCTTCACGAGGCCGGTGAGAGTATAAGTGACAGTAAAGGTATGGAGTCCGTTACTGCCCACGCCCCAACAAACCTCATAGCCATCTGACTTTTTGACAAGGCCGCACCGGAAGGCCTTTTCCTCACGGCTACGGCTTATGTTCCAATTGGTTCCCTCGTTGAAGAATTCTGACCCGTTTTCTGTGACACCAAGGTCAAAGATCTTCATCTTGCCGAGGTTCTCCTTGCCGAGATACCATTCGGTGATATTGCTCTCGACATCGATGACCCATGTCTCTTTAATATATGCCGAACCGTCATCCTGTAACTCAACATCTATCCGCACCGACTCAACCTGGTTCTGTGCCAGAGAGGGAACGGATAGACAGAGAAGGACGACGCCCAGGATAAACCTAAGCCGTCGCATAACTTTTTACTTGTTGAATATGTCCGCGACTGAAGGAGCCTCCGCCTTTGCGGCGTCTTCGGGAAGAAGATCGTGTGTGGTGAAGCCGAACATCGAGGCGACCAGGTTTGAAGGGAACTGGCGGACCATCATGTTCAGTTTCGTGACAGAGTCGTTGTAAACCATCCTGGAGAGACGGACATTCTCCTCGTACTGGCGGATGCTGGCCATAGTGTCAGTAAACATCTGGTTTGCCTTGAGGTCAGGATAGGCCTCAGCCACAGCGGTGAGACGGGTCAAGACATCCATGATGGCGTTCTCCTGATCAGCCACCTGCTCAGGAGATACATTAGTGGCCCGGCGGGAAGCGATGACATCCGTGAGGGTATCGTGC
>JAFROA010000119.1 GCA_017429885.1 Bacteroidales bacterium
CCGGATCTGTCGAGAAACCAAATGACATCAGGATAGGTTATCTGCCGCAGATCTTGGAGCACCACAAAGGGAGGACTGTCATGGAAGAGGCTCTGACCGCATTCGACAGAGTGGATGCGATACAAAAGGAATTGGATTCTATAGGAGAGTCTCTGGCTACCAGAACCGACTATGAATCAGCCTCATACATGGAGCTGATCAGCCGGATGAACGACTTGTCGGATTCTCTGTCGATAATCCATGCCGAGCCGCCTGAAGTGCTCGCCCAGAAGACTCTTTTAGGGCTTGGCTTCAAAGATTCTGATTTCGGACGTAAGACCGAGACTTTCAGCCAAGGCTGGAACATGAGGATAGAGTTGGCGAAGATCCTCCTATCAGCTCCCGATGTTCTTCTCCTTGATGAGCCCACCAATCATCTTGACATCGAATCTATCGAATGGCTTGAGGATTATCTTAAAGGTCGTAGGGGATCACTTCTTCTTGTCTCACACGACAGGAAGTTCCTCGATAACGTGACCAACCGAACGGTTGAGATCATGCTTGGCCATATTCACGATTATAAGGTCCCATACAGCAAGTATGTCGAGCTTAGGAAAGAACGCCTGGCTCAGCAGACCGCCGCCTATGAGAACCAAAAGAGGATGATTGAGAAGACGGAGGATTTCATCAACCGTTTCCGCTACAAGCCCACCAAGTCCAATCAGGTGCAATCAAGGATTAAGCAACTTGAGAAACTGGACCGCATCGAGATTGACGAGACTGATAATGTGCGTCTCACGGTGAAATTCCCACCCGCCCCACGTTCGGGAGACGTTGTTTTCAAAGCGACCGGGATAACCGTAGGATATCCCGGAAAAGTGGTTTTCCGCGACGCTGATATAGAGGTGAAAAGAGGTGAGAAAGTTGCCTTGATCGGGCGTAATGGTGAAGGTAAGACCACCTTGATGAGAGTCATTGCCGGTGAGTTGACCCCGCTTGAGGGAGAGGCCAAGAGGGGATATAACGTCGCCATGGGCTATTATGCCCAGAATCAGGAGGATATCCTTGACAAGAATCTCACCGTGTGGGAGACTTTGGACAATATAGCGGTCGGTGACATCCGTACCAAACTCCGTGACATCCTCGCGCAGTTCCTTTTCAGGGGAGAAGACATAGATAAAAAGGTCAGCGTGCTCTCAGGTGGTGAGAGAGCTCGCCTGGGCATGGCCAAGTTCATGCTCCAACCGTACAACCTACTGGCTTTGGACGAGCCGACCAACCACATGGACATCAAGTCAAAGGAAATCCTCAAACAGGCTCTGCAGGCGTATGATGGCACGTTGATTGTTGTTTCTCATGACCGTGACTTTCTTGATGGACTCGTAGACAAGATGTATGAGTTCAGGGACGGGAAAGTCAAAGAACATATCGGAGGAGTTCAAGAGTTCCTGGAAAAACGCAAGCTTGAGAGTCTCCAGGAGTTGGAGAGAAAGTTCGGTAAAGAGGATAAAATCCTCCACGACGTTCAGGAAGACAAGAAGGAAGAGGCTAGGGTTGCTTTTGAGCGCAAGAAGAATGAGTCAAAAGAGATCCGCAGAATCAGACATCGCGTGGATTTTCTCGAGGGCGAGATCGGGAAGTTGGAGGAGAAGATGAAGGAGATAGAGAAAGTCCTTTCGAATCCTACCGCCGGGGATGACATAATGGAGCTCACAAGGACTTATCTTGAGCATAAGCGGGAACTTGACCACAAGACCGCCGAGTGGGAGTCCCTGATGGAAAAACTGGATGAATAACAAATTATCTAAATGAATATGAAATCTTTGGTTTGTAAGTTGTTCATGGCTGTGACTTTAATCATAGCTTCAAATATTACTGGTTATTCACAGACCCGTTCCAAAGAGCATGATTTATCTCCTTTTACGGGGATTGAGGCATCTGATGGCTTTAAGGTGTCGATCACTCCAGGTGAACGTTACAGCGCCAAGCTCACAATGGATGACGTTCTTGAGAGTTATGTCCTGTGCTATGTCAAGTCTGGCGTTCTCCACCTGGAACTTGACAGTAAGATACCCAGGGACATGAAGAAAATGTACAAGGGCAAGAACTCCTCAGAGCCGACTCTTGTAGCTGTTGTCACCATGCCCGACTTGAAGACTCTTACCCTAAATGACGATGCCCAGTTCTTCTCATCAGGCAAGATTGGTGCTACTGACCTAGTTATTAACATGACAGGCTCTTCAGTGGTCAGTAACCTTCACATCACGGGAAAATCCTTGGTGTTAAGTATGACTAAAAGCGCAAAATTCACTAATGTTTCCGCCGATATTGAGGATGACATCAAATTGTCGACTGATGGAAAAGCTGCTGTCGCTATTGAGGGGCAGGCCAAGAGTATTTCGATAATCGCGGGTGGTAACTCCACCTTAGATATCAAAGGCGAGGTGGAGGATGCGATTAAAGTCGAAGTGGCGAATGGTTCCCAGACAACTATATCAGGGAAATCCTCTTCTCTGGAGCTGACCGGCAAAGGCACATCCGCCAAAGTTGACGCTTCATCTCTCAAGACTGGAAAGGCTTCTGTATCAATCTCAGGGGCATCGGCTGATGTAAGTCCCATCGAGTCTCTCGAGCTGGATCTTGGAAGGGGAGCGGAGGTCACTTTCTCAGGTGATCCCGCAATCAACCTGGTCAAGATACAAAACGCCTCTGTTCTCAGGAAATAATGATAGTCCTTGATTCCCATTGTGACACTCCGTCCCTTATGATTAAGGGGCTTGATGTTGGTTTTGACAATAATGACTGTCATGTTGATATCCCCAAGCTTTTAGCAGGTGGAGTAGATGCCTCCTTCTTTGCCTTATGCACTTATGCCGAGCAGTCTGGAGAGGCTGCCGCCACGAGTGCTTTGGAGATGCTTGCCTCGGTCTATGATGCGCTTGGCAAGTATGGCGATAAGATCGCCATGGCTCTCTCGCCTGATGAGGTTATAGCTAATAAGTCCAAAGGGCTGGTCTCCATCCTTGTGGGCATGGAGAACGGCTCTCCGATCCAAAAATCCCTGTCTCTCCTCCGATTGTTCTATCGCATGGGCGTCAGGTATTTGACACTCACTCACAATGGGGACAATGAGATAGCCGACGCTGCCATGGAAGGGAAGAGATGGGGCGGATTGAGTCCTTTTGGAAGGGAAGTGGTGGCAGAGATGAACAGACTGGGGATGATCGTGGATGTGGCGCATGCCTCTGACCAGACATTCAATGATATACTTGAATGCTCAAAAGTCCCTGTCTTGTCCACACATTCGTGTTGTCGCTCCCTAGCTGATCATCCCAGGAACATGACTGACGACATGATAAGGAGGATGGCGGACAAGGGAGGTGTCATCCAGATTAATTTTTATCCATATTTCCTGACAACCACGGCGTCGGCCAGTGTAGAAGACGTGATCAGGCATATCGATCATGCGGTCAATGTCGGCGGCATCGAGCATGTTGGTATAGGTACCGATTTTGATGGGATCGAAGTGACTCCGGAAGGCCTAGAGAATATCTCGAGACTTCCTGTGGTTTTTGATCAATTGGGGAAGCGAGGCTACAGTGACGACCAGATCGAGAGGATAGCCTCCGGTAACTTTCTGAGAGTGTTCCGGGACGTCATCTCCCGTTCTTCAGGTCTTTAAGAATAAAGAGTCTTAGCTCGTCCAGGGC
>JAFROA010000120.1 GCA_017429885.1 Bacteroidales bacterium
CCTGTGGATAAGCAGACCGCACCGGTGGTGGAAGGCTCTGATGTGATCACTTCTTTCGCCCTCTCGGCTACCGGAGGCAAGGCGTCTGTTGATAAGTTCGCTTTATACGCTTTCGTCCCTCACGAGGATGCCCGTAGTACCCCATATTGGTCGGAAATGATTTATGATGAGGACTTTAACGCTGTTCCTTCCATGGCGGGTTGGCAGGAAGATGGGTATGACGACTCCGGGTGGGAGATTGTCCGCCTACCTTCAGCTCTTGGTGGGCAAAAGGCTGCGGGCGAAAGTTATTATCTCAGGACGAAGGTGAAAGTCGGTGAGTTCACTCATGCATATCTCGGTCTGGAGTCGATTGATCCCGCTGGTGATGTCTGGGTTAACGGAGAGCCGGTGGCTGTTCTTAAAGGCAAGATTCCGAGAGACATAGATGTCAGCGAATATCTCAAACCTGGCGAGGAGAATGTAATCGCTGTCAGGGTGAAGCCATATTACTCGACAAATGCGATGCTCCACTCGACCTCGGACCATAATTTCGGCTGGTCATTGGGCCGGGCGACACTGGTCTTGAACGGGACTCACGAACATCTTGCCGGAGCATTGGTCCACACGGCCGCCCTTGAGGACTCCAAAGCCCTTCAGCACCATAGGATTATTCTGCGTAACGAGACCAGAGACTCTTGGAAAGGAAGCCTGGAAATCAATTACTTCCCGTGGTTTCCCGAGGATGGTCCCAAGGTCGCCACTCTTTCCCGTGAGATCGAGTTAAGGCCGAGAATCGAGAATAATGTCGACATCGATCTTGAGCTGGACGATCCCGCGCTCTGGTTCCCTTATGATCCAAGGCTTTATAAGGTCGAGGTCATTCTCAAGGATGAGTCCGGGAAGCCGATTGATGACTATGTCACTACAACCGGAGTCCGCCTGATTGAGCAGATTAAGGGTGAGCTATTCATCAATCACAAGCCGGAGATGCTGAACGGAGGCCAGATATTCGGTTACCGTCTCCCTGTCGAGAACACACCGGTCACAATCCGTTGCGCCACCGACGAGATGGTCATGAAGGATGTGTTGATGGCCAAGGCTCTTGGCAACCTGTTAAGGATCCACGTGCATGCGGAAGGCTCCACACCGGAGGGCCTGAACGATGCTAGATACGCCGAATATGCCGACCAACTTGGACTCTACCTTATATGGCAGACTTCCGGATGGATTCGTGAAGGTGAGGTCTGGAACGTGGACATTGAGAACTATCCGGTTTATATGAAGTCGGTTTTCAATCATCCTTCGATCACTATGTGGGAGGCCAGCAACCATCCTAACAGATTCAAGACGCATGATTTCAGCGACACGGGAGATTACTTCACGAGCATAATCTCCACCATTGCCGGGACAGATTCGAGCCGCCTTATTTCCCCGACATCTTTTTGGCAGCACTCACATTACGGAAATTACGATGGCACAAAGGATTACAAAGGGAATCCTTTGCCCCGTAACCCTTGGCTGACATATAAGATGGTTACCCGAGGGAGCCAGGATTCGTATTCCGGATATGACAATGACTGGAGCCGCTTGAGGAATATCCCCAATCCTTGGGCGAAAGCATGTCTGGACGCCAAGGATGTGTGCTATTTCAATTTTGAGCACGAGGAGTCCATCGCTCAGCCGAACTGGGCACTTGGCCGCAAGGAGCCTTTCTACAAAGTGTTCTCCTATGAGAAGAATTACGAGGAAGCTAATGTCGGGAGGCGTCTGGAGACAAGCGAATGGAGGATCAGCCAGGCGTATCAAGCTTACTCGGCTTGGGAATCAATGAAGATCCAGACCCTTCTCGGAGTCTGTGGTTTCTCTTGGTGTTCGTTGGAGTCTGGCCCCAATATGTTCACTTACCAGAAGCCTCTTGTAGATCCGTTCAATGTCCCTAAACTGGCTTTCCACGCCAACAGGATGGTGTTCGGCAGGCTCTGGGCGGCAAGTGGAGACGTGGACACTGTCTATGGCCCGGGAGACTCCATCGAGCCTGTCATATTCAATATGGATTCCGCTTGCAGGGTCAATCTGACTGTGGAACTCCAGAACGAAAGGGGCAAGGTGCTGGAGCGCAAGACATTCAAGAATATAGATGTTCCCCAGGGGCGCTCGGTGAC
>JAFROA010000121.1 GCA_017429885.1 Bacteroidales bacterium
AAAGTGGCGACCGACACCAAAGTGTTCGAGATGGGAAGAGGAGTCAGCAATATGGCTCCCGAGGTGTTTAAGAAGTATTTCCCCGGCCGCAAGGCAAAAATAATAGCGGATATCCACACATGGCCTATCCTTGGAGAGAAGGTCTATGACCTATTCGTCGAGGCCGGGATTCCCGTTGAGAAATTCATAATCATGGAGGAGGAGTTCCACGCCGAGTGGGAATACATCGAGATGGTGGACAAGGAATTGGATGATGGATATATCGCTGTGTCAGTTGGTTCCGGAGTCATCAATGACCTCTGTAAGCTTTGCTCGCACCATCATGGGCAGCAGTATCTGACCTTACCGACCGCGGCTTCCGTGGACGGATATTCCTCGTTCGGAGCCTCTATCTCTTACCAGAACTCAAAGCAGACTTTTTCCTGCCCTGCTCCGGTCGCCATAATCGCTGACATCGATGTGATCGCCGCCGCTCCCAAGGAGATGACAGCTGCTGGCTACGCCGATCTTGCCACCAAGGTTCCCGCCGGGGCTGAGTGGATGGTCGCTGACCTGATGGGCACCGCTCCAATCAAACCGGACGCCTGGCATGTGCTTCAGGACTATCTTGACGACTTGCTCTCGGATCCTGCGGGAGTCGCCGCTGGGGATCCGGCCGCTATAGCGGATTTGTTTGAGGGATTGACACTCAGCGGTTTCGCCATGCAGGCCGCCCAGTCCAGCCGTCCGGCATCCTGCTGTGACCATCTTTTCAGCCACATTCTGGACATGACCCATCACAGGTATAAGGGCAAGCTTCAGTCCCATGGTTTCCAAGTCGCGATTGGAACCCTGACGATGTGCGCCGTCTTTGACGAACTTTTCAAGCTGGATCTCACAAAGTTGGATGTGGACGCTTGTGTTAAGGCATGGCCAAGCCTTGAGCAGGAGCAGGCCAGGGCGATGGAAATATTCAAGGATTTTCCGGCTCCAACCCTGGGATACGACAACATCACTAAGAAATACAATGATGCGGAAACTGTCCGGGATCAGCTCACGAGAGTCAGGGACACCTGGCCAGAGTTCAAGAAAAAGCTTCAGGGTCAGGTATATACCTTCGAGAAGATGCGGGATCTGTTCAAAACCGCGGGAGCTCCTTATGATCCATCCATGATCGGAGTCACCCGAGGGCAGCTTAAGGACATGTTCCCAATCGTGCAGCTCATGCGTCACAGGATGAACGTCCTGGATCTTGCCAAGAGAGGCATGTTCTACGATCAGATTGTCGAGCCAGTGTTCGCGCCCGGAGGGGCTTGGGAGATTGTTTAAGGGATCATGACTATCAGGGGTTCGGGAGTTGGCGGATTCGCCAAAGGGAAGGCGTTCGTCGTTGTTGACAGCGGCCAGCGCAATCCCTATGAGGACATTCCTCCGGGGAGTGTCCTTGTGGCCCGGACTGTCTTTCTGGCGGATTCCGTGATGATCAATTTCAATAACGTGGTGGCGATGGTTCTTGAGGAAGAGGACCTTACGGGCCATCCGAGCCTTTTGGCCAGGGGACTTGGAATCCCCGCCATCGTCGGAGTAAAGGGCTGTCTCGCGAATATTTACAACGGGGACAGGATTCTCATCCAGAACCTGGATGTGATTATAAATCCTGATCTCGCCGCCGTTGAGGAATATGACCGGCTGAGAAGGGAATCTGATCCCCAGCTCAGTCTTGATCTGCTTTAGAGAGAACCTCCTTCCAGACCCTCATGAAGTTTCCGCTCCAGAAGCCTTTGATCTGCTCCGGGGTGTAGCCATGTTCCAGCATTTTGACCGTGAGATTAATAAGGTCATTGTCCCCGTTGCAACCCCACACACCGCCTCCGCCGTCAAAGTCGCTCCCTATGCCAACATGCTCAGCTCCAGCCACTTTGACGCAATGGTCGAAGTGCTCCATCATGTCGTCTATGGTCATCGAGCCGCGGGGTCTCCCGAGATATTCCGGTACACTATAGACTTGGATCAGACCTCCGTTTTCGGCAAGGGCCTTGAGCTGTTTATCGTCCAGCCCACGGTCGTGGCCGTAAACCGCCTTGGCTCCGGAATGGGAGCAGATAATCGGAGCCTTGCTGTATTTGACGCAGTCCCAGAAAGTTCCGGCCGAAGGATGGGACAAGTCTATCATGATCCCCTGGCGGTTCATCTCCTCGACCACCTGCCTTCCGAAGTCTGTCAGACCTTTGGAGGGATCGCTTCCGTGTCGGGAGGAAGTGTTGCAGATGGCGTTGTCACGGAAGTGGCAGAGGGAGATATAGACCACCCCCAAGTCCTTTATTTTCTTTATGTTCCCAAGGTCGTTGCCTATCCCGTACCCGTTCTCAAGGGCGATCATGAAGACTTTTTTGCCAAGAGATTTAAGGGAATCCGCCTCGGCTGGGGTCTTGGCCAGGCCGCACAGTTGGGAATACTTTTCCACATCCGACTTGATTTGGGCGATCTTGTCCAGGTTTTTCTTAACGGCTTTATCGGAGGACGCGTTGTCCAGAGGTCCTTGCCAGAGAAAGCTGATCAGAATCTGCGCGTCCAAGTGGCCCTCTATCATTTTTGGGATGCCGGTCAGGGATTTCGAGCGAGTGCCAACTGAATATCCAAGGTGATAAAGATCCGGGAGGTCGCAGTGGGTGTCGATCGAGAAACAGTTGTCCATCAATTCTTTGGCCTTCCTGAAGGTTCTCGCTTTATCTATGAGACCATCCATTGTGGCGATTGTTCCTGGCATCTTGCGGAGCCCTTTGTCGATAGCCTCAGTCAAGGAGGAGGATCCCACGTGGGGTATATTTCTGTCAGCTATGGCCTTGTAAAACAAGACGGAATACTCGTCCCCGGCTCGCACCCATCCGTCAGGGGTCACGGATCCGTCCCAGAGCGCCGCCAGTGACCAGAGTCGGCTGGTGGCAAGTGAGACCGAACCTCCTGAGACTATCACCGGATGGCCTCCGGCTTTTCGGACCATCTCAGCGAGTATCTCTTTTTGAGGGCAGTCGGGGATGGCGATGGTGGGGAGGAGCCCTTCGGGTCGAGGATGAGATTCTTCGCTTCGCTCAGAATGACAATAATCAGAATGACAATAATCAGAAAGACAATATGCGGAGATGGCGGCATCGGATTTTTCGAATATGGCCTTGACGGCATCCGGATAGGTGATCTCCTGGGCCCTTGAACGGCAAGGGACCAAAAAAGCTAGGAGTACGGCGAATATGAAGAAATACCCCCTCATCTATGCGCGAAATTAAGTGAAAAAAGTTAAATTGCGGTTGTGACTTAAATAGTCTTAATAACACTGAACGATATGAGAACAATATTGTCTTTCGCCGCCTTGTTCGTTTCGGTGGCTCTATCCGCCCAGGAGTGGGTTCCTTCCGTTTGGCCTGTTTTGACTCATTATGATTCCGCCCACCTCCAGCAGGTGGCTCTTCCGCTTGGTGGGATCGGGACAGGAACAGTCTCCCTTGGGGGCCGTGGCGAGATAAGGGACTGGGAGATCATGAATGTCCCCGGCAAGGGCAACAGCACTGTCACAACAGGGAACGACGCTCCGTTTTTCGCCATATTCACGAAACAAAAGGATGGCGGAAGCGCCACCAGGCTCCTTGCCGGGCCGCTTTATCCTCAAGAATACCTCCATTATGAGGGCCGGCCTGTCAACCACCATGGCTTGCCCAGGTTCAACGAGGCCTCGTTCGATGCCGCCTATCCTTTCGGCCAAGTGAACCTGAGTGATCCAGGACTCCCCGTGATAGTCAAGATCAAGGGATTCAACCCTCTGGTGCCGGGCGATTCGGAGTCCAGTGGTCTGCCGCTGGCGGTCTTATCTTACGAAGTGACAAATACTTCCGGAAACGAGATAGAAGTGGCTGTCTGCGGCGCGATCCGCAACTTCA
>JAFROA010000122.1 GCA_017429885.1 Bacteroidales bacterium
TGAAGGCTCGGTCCCGACAAAGCGGACAGTTGCCCCACGTGCGGGAGCAATATGTCGACCAAACAGGTCCAAATCAAGAAGCATCTGTGTCTCAGAAGCTTCCGATAAATCTTTCAGGAAATATGTCGGGAATGTCGCGGCAGAGATTTGATAGTCACTGCCATCCAATACAGTGGCAAGACCCTCACACCCGCGGCGAATCATCTCAAGCCTCTCTTCATAGGGGAACAACGAGACGTCTTCCTTGACTGGAATCACAAATAGCTTTTCCACTTGCTCCGAGGCCGTCTCAACAAGATATCGATGGCCCAAAGTGAACGGGTTGGCGTTCATGACAATCACACCGTTCGAGGTTGACGCTGCCCGTCCTGATGTCAATCTGTCGCCAGGCTCTGACAGTCCAGACCGTAGCCCCCCTCGGCTCGTAAGAGGGAGGGGCCCGCTCGCATAGCGAGTGGGAGGGGCCGAGCGAAGCGAGGAGTCTGGACTGTCAGAGCCTGGCGACAGATTCGGACAGACCGACTTGGCGGTCGCGAATGAAGCGAGGTAGTCCTCGAGGCCATGGCCATTCTCCATAAGGATAGCTAGCGGAGCCCTGGCGATGGTGTGAAACCCAAGGCTGGAGAAAATGTCCTCATTACCAGGTTTGGTGAACACCTTGAGATTGGAATGTCCTTGGATGGAGGCTTGGCTGATAACATGGGAGATGAGCGGTGACAAAAGACCGCAGGACCTTTCAGAGGCAGCTACCGCGATACATTTGATCACGTTCCCGGCGATACCAGCACCGGCTTCTATCAAGCCATCTTCTGATATGATACAATAGTAGTCATCCACCGGTTCAAGACGCAGCCCATTGGCCGCGAGAAATGTCTCGACCTGTCTCCTGAAACGGAGAGAACTGAGAGGAACTCTCTGGATATCAACTATGTTTCCTTCTGTTTGCACCTCGTGGCAAGCTTTCCAATACTCCCGGTTCCGCCTGCTGTGGAACAACTCCGCAAATGTAATAAATCGTTAAAGATATACAAAGGAATTATTACGATTTTAAATACAAATCAACGATTTCCTTGTATTTTTCAAGCAATTCCTCAGTCGTGTGAATTCTCGTCCTCATGCACTCCCGGGCAGGACGGTCACAAAGGAGACATTTCCTTGGCTCAAGCCCGAGTTCCTCCCGTCCTAGCGGGTGAGGCATATTCCCCGCCGGACAGCAGCTCGAGCCCGGCCGCGTCCATTCTCGCTTCGCCCTTCGACTTCGCTCAGGGCTTGCTGCGGCTGAGTACGGCCTAAGCTCGACTGCTGCTCCGGCGACAACTATCACATCCAAATCCATTAGGCGGCCAAGGGGATGGGTGTCCTCGATTTGACATGCTATGCGCTTTGCCTCAGACGGGGATAGGGCGGTCATGAAGAAGCCTTCGTAACCGGTCTCCAAATCTCGAAGTTCCTCAAACTCAACACGGAACGACTCACGAACAGCCTTAACTCCTGCCTCCGCGACAACTAAAGACAGACCATTCCTCTTAACTGGCCCAGGAGGTTGAACAGTAAGGCAAATAAGCGAGATGCCCGGATGGGCAGACAGCAATTCACGCTGCCGCTCCACCCGGACATCCCGACTAGTCAATATTTCCTCGAGAGTCAACTTAGTCGACTATGTTGTAGATCTTGTCTAGGACTTTGCCGTGGCGATCCATGACGATACCGACAACCTTGTCTCCGAACGGCAGAGGATCAGGGACACCGATGACACTCGTGGCCTTCGCCGCGAGATCATGTATGTCGACGACCTTCAAGCCAGCGGCCTTGAGACGGTCAGCGATTTCGGGACGACGGGGATTGACGGCTATACCATATTCGGTCACGACCACATCCACACCCGCTCCGGGAGTGATCAGAGTCGTCACCTTAGGCACGACGCAAGGTATACGGCCCCTCAACAGAGGGCATACAATAATTGAGAGGGCGCTGTCCTCGGCGGTGTCAGGATGGCCTCCAACAGCGCCGCGGATAATACCATCTGAGCCGACCAGGACATTGACATTGAAGTCAACATCCACCTCAAGGGCAGAGAGAATCACGATGTCAAGCGCATGGACGGCAGAGCCGGGATTGTCGGCGCTGGCGTACTCGACAGCTGACACTTCCTGATGGAGCTGGTCAGAAGCTATGGACTCAGCGGCGACCTTGTCAAACGACTGGACGTCAATAAGGCGGCCAATGAGACCCTCCTCGTGAAGCTTGACCATGTGAGCGGTGATGCCTCCGAGGGCGAATGAAGCCTTGATCCCCTTCTCTATCATGCTCTCGCGGATATACTTGACCGCGGCGAGGGAGGCTCCTCCAGTACCAGTCTGGATAGAGAATCCATCCTCGAAATAGCCGCTGTTGATGATGACCTTCGCAGCCTGCTGGGCGAGCAAAATGTCACGGGGATTCTTTGAGTCACGGATAGCGCCAGAAGAGATCTTGGAACTGTCACCCACAGAATCAACAACCACCACAGACTCCACCTCGCAAGCGGAGATGGACTTGGGGACATTCGGATAATCAACGAGATCGTCTGTCAGGACAACTACATGGTCTGCATACTTGGCGTCAGGAAGAGCATAACCCAGAGATCCGCAGATAGACTTCGCGTTCTCACTGCGAGGACAACCGGAAGCGTTACCCAACTCATCGCATGAGGATGCTCCCAAGAAAGCCACATCAATGTGAAGCTCACCATTGGCGATGGCGCTTCCGCGTCCACCGTGGGAACGGAAGACGACGGGCTCATCCATCAATCCATGGGAAATCTCATTGGCCAGTTCGCCGCGTAGGCCCGAAGTGGATATTCCAGTAATGACTCCGTTCTTAATATGTTCAATCAGAGGGGCGTGGACATCCGAAAGGCTCGACGCAGCGAGTTTCAGGTCCTTGAATCCCATCTCGGCCAACTTGGCCACTACCATGTTGACAACCTTGTCGCCACCGCGGAAATGGTGGTGGAACGATATGGTCATACCATCCTTAAGACCGCTGCGGCGGATGGCTTCTTCCAAAGAGACTACTTTTGTGTTTCTCATGACAGTTCCTCCTCATTCAATATTCCAGAAGCGACAGCCAGGGCGATAACCCGCTCAGCGCGGAGAACGACCGGGCGGTCAACCATTTTACCGTTGACAGCGATGACTCCGGAGCCCTTCTCGCGGGCCTCCTTGATGGCAGCGATGATTCTCAGGGCCTTGTCAATATCTTTCTGTTTCGGAGCGAACACCTCGTTGACCACCTGGATCTGACGGGGGTTGATGATAGACTTGCCGTCAAAACCGAGATTCTTGATCAGTTCGACCTCCTTGCGGAAGGTCTCCATGTCGTCAAGGTTGGAGTACACAGTGTCGAAGCAAGCGATCCCGGCGGCTCTAGCGGCCACAACTATGGTCTCGCGGGCAAGCAGGAGCTCGGATCCCTCAGGTGTACGAGGGGTCTTCAGATTGGCGGTGTAGTCCTCAGCGCCAAGGGCTATACCCATCATCCTCTTGGAAGCGGTGGCAATCTCGTAGGCGTTGACTATACCCAAAGCGCTCTCGATGGCGGCCATGATCTGAGTACGTCCAACGCAGCCAAGTTCCTCCTCCACCTTGATTATCTCAGCCTCGAGTTCCCTGACTTCATCAGCGGTCTCAGTCTTGGGCATACGGATCACGTCAACACCAGCCTTGACCACGGCCTCAACATCCTTATGGCCATAAGGAGTGTTAAGGGGGTTGATCCTGACGACCATCTCAGTGTCTCCATAATCAATGGACTTGAGGGCATTGTAAACGAGCAGACGTGCAGCGTCCTTCTCAGCCATGGTCACTGAATCCTCGAGATCCAGCATTATGGAGTCCGGACCGTAAATATGAGCGTCCGCCATCATCCCCGGATTGTTCCCGGGGACAAACATCATTGTTCTCCTGAGTCTTTCCATAACTATTTCCAGACATCTTTGCCGGTGGCGCGTACAGCGGCGGCGGTTACACGGGCGCGGATGGTGCAGTCAAGGGCTCCCTTATCCGTGGCTTTGACATAAGCGTCGGAGACACCAAGTCCCTCAAGGGTCTCGGTGATGACCGACTTGATCTGACGGCCGAACTGGGCGGCCACAGAGCTTTGAAGCTCCACCTGAAGGCCTTCACCCGGTCCAATCTGGATCATGATGTCCCCGGACTCGAGAGTGCCGGCCACAGCGTTCTTTAATTCCATGGTTAGAGTGATATAATAAAAATATATTTGCGAAATTAGGCTTTTCCCTTATATTTTCAAAGCAATTCCGCAAATATTTATTAACAATTATAAGCACCAGGATGTTACTTCACCCTAAGCCGCTTGCCTATTCTCAAGACAGTCCTCTCTGAGATCCCGTTGAGCTGGCAAATCTTCTTGACACTGGTGTGGTACTTACGCGCCAAAGCACCGAGGGTGTCGCCTTGCCTGATGGTGTGGTACTGAGCGGCGGCAGCGGCCTTCCTCTCCTCCTCGGCCTTCTTGATGGCCTCTTCCTCATCCTTCTTGTCACCCTCGATGATGTCGATTTCCTCTTGCTCATCCTCAGGCACATAGTTACTGGAAGCGTTGAGATACTTCTTCTTCAGAGTGAAGAACCTATGCCTCAACACACCAGAATTGAAATCTATAAGCCACTCAGGATCGAAGGCATATCCCCGATATCTGGTCTCGAAATGGAGATGAGGGCCTGAAGAACGGCCAGTGGAACCTCCAAGGCCGATGATAGAGCCCGCGCTGACCCAGTCGTCATCGGTGACAAGGATCTTGGAGAGATGGGCATAGAATGTCTCGAGGCCATTCTCATGACGAAGGACAACCAGATTGCCATAGCCCTTATAATACTTCGCCAACCTGACCTTACCATCGAAGGCGGCATAGACAGGGGTACCTGTCTGGAGAGGCAGGTCAGCACCCTGATGGCGACGACGGTGACGGTAACCAAACTTTGAATAAACCTTTGTCTGGTTAGGGCAACGATACTGGCTGAGGGAATCAACCACCCATATTCCTATCTCATTGGGCAAGCTCTCCAGAGACTCCCGGTAGGGATCCGGATAATCATGAGTCCAATGCTCCGAGAACACCTCTTTGGCGGCGACATAAGAAGGATCCTTGATGTACTTCCAAGTGTAATCCGCCATGAGGAGTATCCTGATGTGGGGATTAGCCGTATCAAGTGTGTCCACCGCATCAGCGGAGACCTTTTCCATAGACTGTACAGGCTGGAGGGCAGGCCTCGGTATAATCAGCTCGGCTTGTTTCTTCGAGGTGATGACTGTGTCCTGGGCAGCCATTGAGATGGACACCAACGCGGCGGCCATCGACAATGCAATGTAATTAAATCTTCGCATCAAATCTCTCTATAAGTAAACGTTTGGTCATGGCCACTTTCTCCTCGAGAAGCTCGTCGGAAGTGGCCTCGCAAATGAATCTCAGGTACGGTTCGGTGTTGGACGGACGAATATTGAACCACCATTCATGGAACTCCACCCTGTACCCGTCGAAGTCCATTGTGGCGGTGGGTGTCTCTGCGGAGGTGAAATAATCCCTCACCGCATTCATGGCTCCAGCCTTGTCCTCAATACGGAAGTTAATCTCTCCCGAGTTCTTGTAACGGGCTATCTTCCCGATAAGCTCACTCAAGGTCACGCCCTTTCTCTTCATGGCGGCCACCACTCTCAAGATAAGCATTGAAGCAAGCAAACCGCTGTCTGAATAGAAGAAATCCTTGAAATAATAGTGACCGGCGAGCTCACCTCCCCATACGCCATCGAGCTCACGGAGTTTCTTGGCCGCGAACGCGCGTCCGACCTTCCAAGTCTCCATTTGGCATCCCATTGGAGCAAGGTACTCTCCTACCGCCTTAGAGCTGCGGATGTCTTGCAGGACGGTTCCTTTAAGGCCCCTCTCCTC
Source organism: Bacteroidales bacterium (assembly GCA_017429885.1). Classification (GTDB taxonomy): domain Bacteria; phylum Bacteroidota; class Bacteroidia; order Bacteroidales; family UBA932; genus Cryptobacteroides. The sequence continues at coordinate 5,950 of JAFROA010000122.1, forward strand.
CACATAATAATGGCCGAGAACGGCGATCATAAGGTCCGGAGATATGAACTTACCCTCGTTATCCACGAACATGACCCTGTCGGCATATCCGTCATAGATGACACCAACATCGGCACCCACCTCGCGGACAAGATCCTGAAGCGGCTCCACATTCTTGGGGATGAGCGGGTTGGGCTCATGGTTGGGGAATGTGCCGTCCATCTCGTCGAATATGTAGGATTGATCCTCCCCGAATATCTCCTTAGCGTACATGCAGGCCATCCCGTTCGAGAGGTCGAACGCCAGATTGAGGAGAGAATAGTCTCCCTTGAACTTGAGAAGGAAATCCAGGTAGTCCTTGTGGATGTCCATATCGATCACTTTGCCTTTACGCTCAGCGGCAGGGGTAGGTTTCCCGGAATCAATCCATTCCTTGATCTGGCCAAGGCCCGAGTCGAAGCCGACCGGAAGCGCGTTCTCCCTGGACACCTTCATCCCGTTGTACTCCCTGGGATTGTGGGACGCCGTGATCTGGACAGAAGCCTTGAATCCGTAGTTGGCAGTACCGAAATACACCATCGGCGTGGTACTTAGGCCGATGTCATACACATCCGCACCAGCGTCTGTGATTCCCTTAACAAGATATTCATGAACCTCCGGCGAGGACACCCGGCAATCCCTTCCGACCAGGACCTTGTCCGTGGAGAGAAGCTCGGGAATGAAATAGCCAACCTTGTAGGCTGTGTGTTTGTCGAAGTCAACATTGTAGACTCCGCGTATGTCATATGCGTGGAAAGCTCCCATGATAGTCTGGAATTATTTAATCTTGGTAATATATCTGGCAGGGACCCTCCCCTTTGAGATATTCATAAGTTTCTTGGAAATGATCTTCTTCCTGATCGGAGGCACATGATCGACAAAAAGATCCCCGTCAAGATGGGACATCTCATGCTGGACCATCCTGCAGGCGAACTTGTCGAAGGTCTCCGTCTTTTTCTCAAGATTCTCGTCGTAGTATTCGACAGTCATGCTGTCCGGCCTCGCGACATCGCAATAAATCCCAGGGACGCTGAGGCAGCCTTCTGAATATACCACCTTCTTGTCGCTTTCCTCCAAAACCACAGGATTGATCATCACACGTGTGAAGCCGTCTAGATAAGGATATATATCCGTCATATCCCTGCCGTCCACTATGAGGACCCTGACGCTCTCACCTATCTGCGGAGCGGCGAGCCCGCACCCCTCGGCCTTCGCGAGAGTCTCCTTGAGATCAGCCACAAGTCCATCAATATATGCCTTGTCCGAGAGATCCGCCGGAGCGGCCACATCCCTCAAGACTTCTGATCCATAAAGATATATCGGTTTAACCATAATCAAAGTTGTTTACCGTTCCTGTCCAGGTGGCTCTGGAGGATAATGGCTGCGCTTATCTTGTCCACTGAGCTCTTGTCGCGTCTGTCCTTCGCCTTCATGCCACCGTCAATCATCGCCCTGTGCGCCAGTACCGAAGTGAATCTCTCATCTTCCAAAGTCACAGGCACTGAAGGGAAAGCCTTCGCCAGGCTCTTCAGGAACACATCCACATCGGCCGCCGCCTCTGACGGGGTATTGTTCATGTTCATAGGATACCCCACCACGAAACGTGTCACAGACTCAGTTTCAGCATACTTTTTGAGATAATCTATTATCTTTGCAGCTGGAACCGTGTCCAGGGGAGAGGCGAAGATTCCCAACGGGTCACTGACCGCGACTCCGACGCGTTTGCGTCCATAATCTATGCCAACAATCCTGTCCATGAACTGACAAAGATAACGAAAAAGCGCTTCAAGTCAAAATATTATGTCCAAAGATAAGAAAGGAAGAGCCACAAACAATTACAGGCTCACCATGGTGGACGACGACACCCACGATCAGTTGTGGAGCCGGAAGATCACCAAGATGAACCTCATTGTGACCATCGTCACCGCCATCGTGGTGACAATGGCCCTATTTTGGTGCCTTGTCGCCCTGACCCCGGTGAAGACATTGATCCCCGGCTATCCAAACGCCAAGACAAAGCAGGAAGCGATCCATAACGCGATCCGTATCGACTCGCTGGAGAATGTGATCACAAAATGGGAACTGTACTCCGAGAACCTCATGAGAGTGGTGGAAGGTGAGGCTCCTCTTAAAATTGACAGCATCATGGAAGCCCGTTCAAAGGCCGGGAAGATGACTGACAAGGAATTGAAGGACATAGCCGCCAAGGACTCACTGCTTCGTAAGGAAGTGGCGGCGGAGGATCGGTTCAACATAGCCCCTGGAAGTTCCAGGACCCTGCCCATTGAAGGGATGCACTTCTTCACGCCACTTAAGGGTGTCGTATCACAAGGCTATGACAAGGCTCTCCACCCATATATTGACATAACCGCTCCTGATAACTCTGTCGTGATGGCGGTTCTCGACGGTACTGTCATCTCGGCAGGATGGACTGACGAGGAAGGCTACACTATCAGGCTCCAGCATGACGGTGACATTATCTCGGTCTACAAACACAACCAGAAGCTAATGAAAAAGACCGGAGACAAGGTCACGGCTGGAACCGCTATCGCTATCGTGGGAGGCACCGGCTCGACCGCTGACGGAGACCATCTCCATTTCGAGCTTTGGCATAAAGGAGAGGCAGTGGATCCCACGAAATACATTAGTTTCTGATGGAGAAGAGAAGAATAGCCATACTCGGTTCCACCGGGTCGATAGGAAGGCAGACACTGGATGTGGTCCGGGAGCACAGGGATCTTTTCGAGGTGGAGCTCATCACTTGCAACA
>JAFROA010000123.1 GCA_017429885.1 Bacteroidales bacterium
GCCCAGGCACGTGAGATCATCGCCACTGTCAGCGCCGAGAAGGCCGCTAACCTCCCTGAGCAGATGGTTCAGAACATCGCCAACGGTCGTGTCCAGAAGTTCCTCAAGGAGAATACCCTTGAGAATCAGGATTTCGTCCAGTCAGATGAGAAGGTATCTGTCGCCGACTATATCAAGTCCGTCGACAAGGATGCGAAGGTTGTCGCTTTCCGCCGCTACTCTCTGAACGACTAAGATCAGCACAAAATCAACAGAATCCCGGTTCTCAAAGAGGACCGGGATTCTTTATATTTATTATCAGCCGGCTCTTTTTATGGCATCACGGTTGGGATGCGACATAAATGAAATACACCGCATGCTTCCCAGCAGGCGGTGTATCAATTCTAACCTAAAACTTAACCTATGAAAAAACTATTCGAATGCAAATATAGCAATTTTTATACCATTTCAAACCTTTCGGGCCTATTTTTTTGCGGTATTGTTAAGCTTCACGATATGGGGCTTCCCATCGTTTGCTTTGACGATCTCAGCTGTCTCGCCTACCGGTTTGATAGTCTGTATACGGACATCCATAATAGGTCTGTCCCTGCCGTCTGTGGCCACCTGGGCGATCCTGTCGATGATATCAAGTCCTTTGATGGTCTCACCAAAGACAGTGTAGCCGCCATCAAGCTGAGCGCAGGCTTTTGCGTCCTGGACTATATAAAACTGAGATCCGGAAGACTCTTTCATCGGGTTGGCCACATCGCCTTTGCGGGCGGCTGCGAGGGCGCCCTTCTTATGGGTATATTCAGGGACAAATTCAGCGGGGATTGTGTACCCGGGACCACCCTGACCGTACTTCGCGACAGCCGCCTTGGAGGTGTCCCTTGTGTAGGGGTCTCCACCCTGGATCATGAAGCCGTTGATCACCCTGTGGAACAGGAGGTCATCGTAAAAGCCCGAGATGGCGAGCTTGGCGAAGTTGTCCCTATGCTTCGGTGTGTTCTTATAAAGCTTGACTGTGATAGAACCGAGGTTTGTCACAATCTCGAACTCCGGCTCTTCCGGAAGGAGTTTCACAATTTCCATCGCTGATTTTTCTTTAGCGGCTTTCTGCGCTGCCGCGATTGAATCCTGACGGGCCTGCTCGGCAGCTGCCTCAGCAGCGGCCTTTTTGGCCGCGTTGTTACAGCCGAACACGAGCGTGGCTGCGGCGGCCACGATCAAGGCTTTGAACATCAGATTTCTCATATTCAATTAATTAGAATTTCCTGTAATTGTAACCGAGAGTGTCAAAAATCTTGAAGGACTCATTCCTCATGGCTGAGGAGAATCTGTCGAAATCCTTGGCCTTCTGATCGCACCACTGAATCTCAGCGAGAGCGCACATTCTAGGCAGCAACATGTACTCAAGGTACTCGTTGGTGGCGATATACTCAGTCCAAAGGTTCGCCTGGACTCCAAGGATATGCTTCTGCTGGTCAGCGTTTAGTCCCTCGAAAGGCTCGTAACCATAGACCTTCTCGATGGGGAGATTGCCGCCGATCGCGAGAGGCTCCTGTGTCTGATCCTCACTCTGGTAATAGTCGAAATAGCAATATGTGTTGGGAGTCATGATGACGTCGAATCCCATGCCAGCGGCTTGGATACCACCTTTGACACCTCTCCAGGACATCACAGTCGCTCCGGGAGCGAGCTCACCTTCGAGAACCTCATCCCAACCGATGATCTTGCGGCCGTGGTCATTGAGGAACTTCTGGACCCTGGCGGTCACATAGCTCTGGAGATACTGCTCCGCCGTATGCTTGCTGTCGGCTTTTATTCCAAGAGCCTTGATCCTCGCCTGGCATGCTGGGCATTTCTCCCATTGGGTCTTGGGGCACTCATCGCCTCCGATGTGGATGTACTCGGAAGGGAACAGTTCCATGAGCTCGGTGAACACATCCTCAAGGAATGTGAACATGTTTTCCTTTCCGGGGCACATGACCTCGTCGGAGATTCCCCATCTTGTCCAGACCTCGTAAGGCCCTCCAGTGCAACCAAGCTCAGGATAAGCGGCAAGGGCGCCGAGCATGTGGCCTGGAAGATCTATCTCAGGAATGATGGTGATGCCGAGAGAAGCGGCGTATGCGACCACGTCACGGATCTGATCCTGTGTGTAGTAACCGCCATAACGTACTCCATCATTGGATTTGAAATCCTTGCCGACCATGGTGCCATTGCGGAAAGCACCTATCTGCGTGAGTTTCGGATACTTCTTTATCTCAATCCTCCAGCCCTGGTCCTCAGTAAGGTGCCAGTGGAGGCGGTTGAGCTTGTACATGGCCATGACATCGAGGTACTTCTTGACTTCCTCAACGGAGAAGAAGTGCCTGGCGCAGTCGAGGTGCATGCCTCTGTAGGCGAACCTGGGCTTGTCTTTGATCGAGACAGCGGGGAACATGAACTTCTGTGCGGGATCGACTTCCTCTGAAAAGACAGCGACATCAGTCAGCTGCTTGAGAGTCTGGATGGCATAGAGGAAGACATTTTTCTCAGATGCCTTGACGAGGCAAGTCTTTTTTGTGATGTCGATCGAATACTCCTCGGGAGCCATGGAAGCGTCTTTGAGGAATATGAAACCTTTCATCTTTCCATCTTGGGCGGCTTTGGCGAGCCCGATAGGGGAGGCGAAGGAGTTGGTTCTTCCGCTCACGAAGGTGATCCTGTCAGCGAAACCGCGGATGAGATTAACACTCTCGGCGTCTATGGCCTGATCACAGTTGAAGTTGGCTCCGGCGCCTTTGAAAGCGC